>CALLQM010000176.1 GCA_938014855.1 uncultured Clostridia bacterium
ATGTTTTGTCCCAACTGTGGAAACAAGATTACGAAGGGTATGGCTTTCTGTTCAAGCTGCGGCACGAAAATACAAACAAACGCCCCCGGTGTGTGTACTGCTTGCGGCGCAACGCTTCCGGAGGGAGCCGAATTTTGTATTGGCTGCGGAAAGGCGGTGACTTCGGCAACGTCGGAGCCGATGGAACCACACCATGTAGCAACTCCCGCGCCCCCACAGAGCGGCGCGGGGCTGGTCGGCTTTTCCGACAGGTATAACTGCCCTGAGATACTGGCGGCCGCACAGAAAAACAAAAAATTCTCCATTGGATGTATGTGGATATTGGTGTCCGTGCCGCTCATCGGCTTTCCTGTCGCCGGTCTGCTGATGGACGATTTCCCCTTTGGAGAATCCATTATCATCGGCATGGGTATTGCTCTTGTCATGCTGGTCTTTAATCTGCTGGCGTTGAGAAGAACCAAGCAACCAATGTGGGAGGGTGTGGTCGTCAATAAGTACAGCAAGGAGAAAAGCGAGCATAGGGGCGGCGAAGATGATAATTACAGAACCTATACGGAATATACCACGATCATCAACACCGATGCGGGCAAGAAAAAGACTATCGTGGAAAAGGACAGCGGGCGGCATATGTATGATTATCTCTCCGTTGGTGACAGGGTGCGGTTTCATCCCAAATTCGGTACATACGAGAAGTACGACAAATCTAAAGACCGTATCATTTACTGCAATGTCTGCTCCATGATGAACCCCATACAAAACGACCGCTGCAAGCGGTGTAATAACCTATTATTTAAATAAGGAGGATTTTATAATGGAGAGATTTGACACGCTGCTGGAGGCTGCGGAGTTTTCGGCAACACGCTGCACAAGCTGGAGTTTTGCCACTTCAAATGATAGATACGATGTAAAAGGCTTGCTGGTGCTTGCCGAAACAAGCGATAGTGAAGACCCCATCGATGAGGACAGCTTTTATGTGGTATCGCCTGCCGGAGCTATCGGCTTATGTAACGACGGCGAGGACATCGATTGGCTGTTTCTGTCTGACGCTGCGCCGAATGAGGATCTGCCGCTGACATACCAAGCTGAGCCGCAGATAAAGTTCTGCTCGAAATGTGGCTCCGGCGCTGTTCTCGGTGCTCGATTTTGCGGTCAGTGTGGAACAGCGCTATGAAAATAAAAGGCTAATTTGGATGTGG
>CALLQM010000177.1 GCA_938014855.1 uncultured Clostridia bacterium
GAAAACGATATCCGGAAAAATCAGACGGATGGAGATTCGCCAAAAAGATGAACAGAAAAGATGAATTTTTAAGAAAAAGCCGCGGTACTGCTTATGTACAGCGGCTTTTTCTGCACATTCTGGATTTGGCTTGAATAAAAATAGAGAAAGGGGGCGGGCGGATGAAACCAGTAACGATTCGGATTAAGAAGAAAAAATTGCGCACGCTGAAAGTTATGGCATTTATCATGGCGATTGCAGTGGGTGTCTTTTGGGTTGACAGCCGCATCCGCCCGGTTATTCAGATGATTACCACATATCAGGCAAAGCTGGCGGCGACCCGCTCGATCAATAACGCGGTGATTCATATAATTTCCGAAGAAGATGTGGTATATAACGGCATCGTCAGTATCCAAAAGGATTCCGCGGGCGAAGTTACATCGCTGGAAACCGATATGATTGTAATGAACCGGCTGAAATCTCTGGTGACCAATCAGGTTTCGGAACAATTGATGCTGGATGCGGACAATACGGTTCGGGTTCCAATTGGTACCCTGTTGGGCGGACAAATTCTATCCGGACGCGGCCCGATTGTAGAATTTAAAGTGCTCCCGGTCGGCTATGTGCAGACGGAAATTTACAATAATTTCCAGTCGGCCGGCATCAACCAGACGCTCCACCAAGTTATGCTGAAAGTGACAGCATCGGTCAGCGCCGTTATTCCGGTTTATACGGTGACCACCGATGTCACAACGAATCTCTGCATCGCCCAAACGATTATTGTTGGCAAGGTCCCGAGCGCCTACACCGATATCAACGGGGATACGTCCAATCTAATCGGACAGCATAATGATTATAAAGCGCGTACGCCAGAGCAAGAAAACCATAGCTAACCCCGGGAAATTGTGGTATAATAACCGCTAGCGGTTCAGATAGACAGATGTTCTCTTTGAGGGCGGTTCACGCGTAAAAACCGCGCTGCCCATGCATCAAAATATCAGAATTTTTAGGATGCTGTAACCGCAGGATCGTTATGATACCTTGTGACTTTTTCGAAAGGACGTTCATATATGGATATAAAACAGGCGGAGAAACGCGCGGAAGAATTGCGCCGCGTGATTGAAAAACACAATTATAATTACTATGTACTCGATAATCCCGCCATTTCCGACTACGACTATGATATGCTGCTGCATGAGCTGATTGCGATTGAGGAGGAGTTCCCACAGCTTGCTTTGGAAAATTCGCCGACACGCCGGGTAGGCGGCAAAGCGCTCAATACCTTTGCTCCGGTTCGGCATGAAGTGCAGATGGGCTCCCTGCAGGATGTGTTCAGTTTTGAAGAATTGGAGGCATTCGACACCCGCGTGCGGGAAAAAATTGCGTCTCCGCTTTATCTTGTAGAACCCAAAATTGAT
>CALLQM010000178.1 GCA_938014855.1 uncultured Clostridia bacterium
GTCCAGGTTGGACGTTCTATGGCTAAGGTATTTGATCCTGGTACCAACATTCAGGTTTCGGTATCCGGCAACATCATGAGTGTTATGTTTATTTTTTATGTGTTTGCAACCGATAGTCACTTATTGCTGATACACCTATTTGCATCTTCTTACGACATTCTGCCTGTCGGGATACAAAGCATTAATCCCAATATAACAGGGTTTGCCATTACACTGTTTACCACGGCAATGTCCCTGATTATACGTCTTACGCTTCCGTTTATTGCTGTGGAGTTTATCATTGAAATGTCAATGGGTGTTTTGATGAAACTTATTCCGCAGATCCATGTATTTGTGCTAAATATCCAACTGAAGCTGTTCGTTGCCCTGCTTATGCTGTTTGCATTTGCACAGCCGGTCGCGGATTTTATGGATAACTATGTATCCATCATGTTCCGTAATCTTCAGCAGGCGCTGACCGCCCTTGCCGGCTGACAGCATTTGATTTCATAAGGGGGGATTTTGCTTGGCTGGTGAAAAAACAGAAAAGGCAACACCCAAACGAAAGCAGGACGAACGCAAAAAGGGAAATGTTTTTCAAAGCCGAGAAGTTGTCAGTGTTTTTTCCCTGCTGATTATGTTCTATTCGTTTAAGCTGATCGCCCCCTATTTTATTCGTATTATCGGGCGGGATATTAGCAATTTTGTTTCTTTATCTACAACGATGGATACCATTACACCTTCTGATGTTCAGAAAATTTTTATCGATGGCTGCATGACATTTGCGGTTACTGCATTGCCGCTGTTAATAATTGGTGCAGCTGCAACGGTTATTTTTACCGGTGCACAAACAAAGTTCTTGTTTTCCTCCAAATTGCTGGAGTTTAAAGGCAATCGTATGAATCCAATTAATGGGCTGAAAAAGATGTTGTCCCTGCGCGGATTAATCGAATTGCTGAAATCTTTAATAAAAATCGTAATCCTCGGTGCTATCTTATTTCATGTTTTTAAAAAACAGATGCCCCATATTCCACGGCTGATGGATATGACAGTGGAACAAACGATGGCTCAAGTCGGAAGCATTGTTTTAAGTATTGTGAAAACAGCGGTTATCTTTTTTGTTTTTCTTGCACTTTTTGATTACTTCTATCAATGGTGGGATTATGAAAAGAATTTGCGCATGAGCAAACAGGAAATCAAAGAAGAATTTAAACAAACAGAAGGAGACCCGCAAGTCAAGGGTAAAATCAAGGAACGTCAGCAGCAGCAAGCGCGTAAACGCATGATGCAGGCTGTTCCAAGTGCAGATGTGGTTGTTCGAAATCCAACACATTTTGCGGTAGCAATTCGGTATGACGCAGAAAAATACCAGGCTCCGGTCGTGGTTGCAAAGGGCGCAGACTTGATTGCACTTAAAATTGTCGAAATAGCAGAAAACAACGGCGTAACCGTGATGGAAAATATCCCGCTGGCAAGAGGTCTTTACGATGCGGTGGATTTGGATCAAGAGATTCCGGAACAGTTCTATCAACCGGTTGCCGAAGTACTTGCTTTTGTATATAGCCTGAAGAAAAAGGATTTGAAACAGTGAAAGTATTTAACAATACCGTGTCGGCGTTTGTGATCGGGATTATATTCCTGCTGATACTACCGCTGTCAACCTGGGCTTTGGAGTTAATGTTCATAATGACTCCGTCGGTCTCGTTTATAATTCTGCTAACAACGATGTATATCAAAGAATCGCTGGAATTTTCCATTTTCCCGTCTTTGCTTTTGATTACAACATTGTTTCGGCTTGGTCTAAACGTTTCCTCCACCAGAAAAATCCTGACAAACCATGGCGATGCCGGACAGGTCATCCGTACATTTGGTGAATTTGTTATTCAAGGCAATGTCGTTGTAGGACTCGTGATCTTTTTGATCATTGTTTTGGTTCAGTTTATCGTAATTACCAAAGGTTCGGAACGTGTAGCGGAGGTATCAGCGCGTTTTACATTGGATGCGATGCCCGGAAAGCAGATGGCAATTGATGCGGACCTCAGTTCCGGTTTGATTGATGAACAACAGGCAAGAGAGCGCCGCTCCAAAATTCAACGGGAAGCGGATTTCTTTGGCTCGATGGATGGTGCATCCAAGTTTGTAAAAGGTGACGCCATCATGTCCATCATTGTAACCTTTATCAACCTAATTGGTGGTATCATTGTAGGGTTTATTAATAGCGATGGATCATTCCAGCAGATTATGCAAATCTATTCTACCGCAACGGTAGGTGATGGTTTGATGTCGCAGATTCCGGCATTGCTGATTTCAGTCGCGACTGGTATGATCGTTACTCGTTCGGCGTCCGAATCCAATCTCAACAATGATGTTGCAAAACAGTTTTTATCTCAGCCGGTTGTGCTGATTATGGCGTCTTTGGCGCTAGCGTCTCTGACACTCATCGGATTTCCTCCGATACAGGTCTTTACAACGTCCATTGTTCTGTTTACGCTTGGACTCATTCTGCTTCATCATAGCAAACAGCAGGCGCCGCAGGAAGATCAGGAACTTGCGCCTAGCGAAGAAATCACCAGTGAGGCTTCTTTCTATAAAAATATTGATAATGTATATGGGCTGCTCAATGTTGAACAGATTGAAATGGAATTTGGATATAGTTTGATTCCATTAGTCGATGAGAGCAGCGGCGGCAATTTCATTGACCGAGTGGTTATGTTTCGAAAGCAGTTTGCGCTTGAAATGGGTATGGTGATTCCGTCCGTCCGTTTAAAAGACAGCGGGCAGCTCAACCCAAACCAATATGCAATCAAATTTAAAGGGGAACAAGTTGCACAAGGAGATATCTTGGTCGATCATTATTTAGCACTTGCACCTTCGGAGCTGGAAGATGCGGTTGACGGAATTGAAACAGTTGAGCCAGCCTTCGGTATTCCTGCAAAATGGATCAGTGAAGACAAAAAAATCAAAGCAGAACTAGCAGGATATACTCTAATCGATCCAACTTCTGTTATCATTACACATCTATCGGAAGTCATCCGGCGAAATGCGTATGAGCTGCTGAATCGTCAGGAAATCAATAATATGCTGGCGAATCTCAGAAAGACCAATGAAATGATTGTCAATGAAACCATTCCGACTATTGTATCGGTGGGCGAATTGCAAAAAGTATTATGCAATCTGCTTAGGGAAGGAGTTCCGGTTCGTGATTTAGAAACGATTCTTGAAACATTGGCAGATTATGGTGCCACTGTAAAAGACAGCGATATGCTGACCGAATACGTCAGACAAGCACTCAAACGCACGATATCACATCGATTTGCGGAAGCAGGTCAGTTAAAAGTAATCAGTTTGGATGCCAATGTGGAAAATACCATCATGGCATCGGTCAAGAAAGTGGATAATGGCTCTTACCTTGCGCTTGATCCAAAAACGATACAAAGTATTATTACTGTTACTCAACAGGAAATCGATAAAATCAAAGACCTTGTACAAGTACCAATCATTTTGACATCACCCATTGTGCGTATCTATTTTAAAAAGCTGGTGGATCAGTTTTATCCAGACACCGTGGTGCTGTCATTCAATGAGATAGATTCCAATATTCAAATTCAGGCACTTGGAAACATCGCAATTTCATAAGGCTTTGGATGGGAAAGGAGGGGCCTATGGGGTTGAGTACAACGATCGATGACAGTGTAACGATTGAAAATCCAGAAGCTCTAATGTTAGAATATAAAAAGACGGGAGATATCCAAACGCGGAACCGTTTGGTCATGCATTATAGTTTTATCGCCAAAACAGTGGCAGTGCAGATGCGGGGAATATCAGCCAACTATGCACAAGTTGAGGATGTTGTCAATCAAGGCATTATCGCACTGATTGATTGTGTCGAAAAATTTGACTTGTCAAAGGGTATCCAATTTAAAAGTTATGCATTTATGCGTGTGCGCGGGGCAGTCATTGATTTTGTCCGAAAACAGGACTGGTTTCCCCGAAGAGTACGTATGGCAGCAAAAAATGTTGCGGCCGCGCACAATAAACTGTGTCATCAGTTAATGCGGGAGCCGACCATGCAGGAAATCGCGGATTATATGGAGACTCCAATTGATGTGCTCAATAAGAATTATGGTGAGATTTCCAATTCAGTGATTTTATCCTTTGAAGGGATTATTCAAAATATTTATCAAGGCGGAAATATTCTCAGCGACTATTTAGATGAGAATTTTGTTCCGGAAGATCGAATCTTTAAAAAAGAATTGCATGAAACACTGCAAAAAGAGATTGAGGCACTTTCTGACCGTGAGCGACTGGTTGTGACGCTCTATTACTACGAACATTTAAAACTTTCAGACATCGCGAAAATTTTAAAAGTCAGTGATCAGAGGGTATCACAAATTAATTCGAAAGCGGTTATGAAGCTAAGACGCAAGATGGAAAAATACATGAAAGGATGATTTGCAATGCTGGAAGGCTTTTATACAGCGGCATCCGGAATGATGATGCAGCAAAGAACCTTGAACACGATTACAAACAACATTACGAATGTCCGAACTCCAGGATTTCGTGCAGAACGTGTCATCGGTACAACGTTTGAGCATGCACTTATGACTCGAATGGAAGCGGGAAATACACAGACAATTGGCAGTGGTTCGCCAGTGCGAATTGTAGACGATGTGTTTACTGTTGCAGACGCTTCTCTTCTTGAATCCACACAACGGCCGTTTGATATCGCCATTAACGGAGAGGGATATTTTAATATCCAAGGAACAGAGGAAGAACAGACTTTTTTGACCCGTAACGGCCATTTTGATATTGATGAAGAAGGCTTTTTGATTTTGCAGGGTGCAGGACGTGTTATGGGAGAAGACGGCGAAATTGAAGTAAATGGTTCTAATTTTATGGTAAATGAGGAAGGGAACGTGTATAATGAAAGAGGTCGTTTAATCGACCGACTGCTGATCACGGTTCCCGGACCGGAATCACAGATGGAAAAATATGCAAACGGGTTATATACCGTGGCCGAGGATGCAGAAACGCTGCCGGCTGAAAACATGATCGTCAAACAGGGCGTATTGGAACGCTCAAATGTGGATATGAACCGAGAATATACATTAGCAATGGAGGCTCAGCGCGCTTTTCAGTCGTGCAGCCAGGCCATTAAAATTGTAGATCAGATGAACCAAAAGAGCGTATCGCAAATTGCAAGTTTATAATGCAGGGAGTGAAAGAACATGAATGCAGCATTTTATAGCGGAGCTTCCGGCTTAGTTGCTTTTCAGCAGGGAATGGATCAGTTAGCACATAATATGGCAAATGTGAATACAACCGGGTATAAAGCCACCAGAACAAATTTTAGTGATTTGTTATATACTCAGATGGATGTCAATGCACAGGAAAAGCCGTTGACCGGACATGGTGTAAAAACAACCGGACAAGACTTGATTTGTACACAAGGGATTACAACTCCAACTTCTAATCAGCTTGATTTTGCTTTAATTGGGGATGGATTTTTCGCCGTAGAAAAAGGCGACCATATCGAGTATACGCGCAATGGAGCGTTCCATATCAGCGTGGAAGGAAGAAGCGGCTATCTTGTATCTTCCGATGATGGCTACGTATTGGATGCAAAAGGTAAACAGATCAAACTGGACCGCAAAAATCGCAACAGTCCTTTTGAACTTGATAGCATTCGAGAAGAAATCGGAGTTTATCAGTTTGAAAATCCATATGGGCTTCAGCAGACTGAAAACAGCTGTTTTTTAGAAACTGAAATTTCCGGTGAGGCAAAGGCATCAAATGCGAAAAGGAATGCCGAACTGCCGTATACAATTGTGCAGAATACTCTTGAACGATCGAATGTTGATTTATCGCAGGAAATGGTAGATGTGATCGTCACACAAAAGGCCTTTCAATTCAGTGCTAAAATGGTGCAGACTGCTGATACCGTGGAAGAGATTGTAAATAATTTAAGATAATGAAGGGAAGATGTGTTTATGCCCTTAAATTCATATAACGATTTGAATGACATACAGATGGATGTTTTGCGTGAAATAGGAAACATCGGTTCCGGAAACGCGGCAACATCTCTCTCCAATATGCTCATGCGGCCGGTAGGTATTGAAGTACCAAAAATTAAAATATTGGACTATAATCAGGTCGTTACTGCTTTGGGCGGCCCCGAAACCATGATTGTGGGATTGCTGCTGTCTCTAAGCGGAGATGTTACGGGTATGATGATGTTCCTGCTGCAAAAAGATTTTGCCCATATGACGCTCAACTCTTTATTGGGTCAAACATTGAATGATTTCAGTGAAGTGGATGAAATGGGGTATTCTGCAATGACGGAAGTTGCCAATATCATGGCGGCCTCCTATGTAAATGCAGTTTCATCCCTTACAGGACTAGACATTAACATATCCGTACCGGATATTTGTATTGACATGCTGGGGGCAATTTTGAGTGTGCCGGCGATTCATTATGCAAATATCAGTGATAAGATGATTTTTATTGAGGATGAGTTTAGCAGTAAAGACAAAAATGCTGTCAGCCATATCCTCATGATTCCAGAGGTTGAATCTCTGCAAAAAATAA
>CALLQM010000179.1 GCA_938014855.1 uncultured Clostridia bacterium
GACCAATAGCTCTGTTCAGGCAGGCGCAGGCTCTTTGGCAGGCGCAATGCAGGGATATTTTGCAAATCTGTTCCCAGGTTGCTGCCCGACTACCGTTATTATGGAAGCACAAGCGGCGGATTGTTTGTATCGCGGAGCAGTTGCCGCAGATGGAGATCTACGTATAGTTGACGGAGATTTGCAGACAATTATGGCAGGACTTGCATGCGGTGAACCGAATACCATTTCTTGGGATATTCTGAAAAATCACAGCAGTTTCTTTATTTCCTGCCCGGATTGGGTAGCTGCAAAAGGTATGCGCATGCTCGGCGCTCCCTGCAAAGGTGATCCGCAGGTAATTTCCGGTGAGTCCGGAGCAGTTGGTATGGGTCTTGTCGCAACTCTTATGGAAAATGATCTTTATAAAGAATTAAGAGACGCGATTGGTCTGAATAAAAACAGCAAAGTTCTTATGTTCTCCACCGAAGGAGATACAGATCCGGAAAACTATCGTCGGATTGTTTGGGAAGGCGGATACGCAACTTCTAAATGAGCGAACATTTTGATTGAAATTTACGAAAAGGAGCGGTAATCATGGATTATAACAAGATTAAACAAGCAGCAGAAGGCTATCAGGCAGATATGACGAAATTTCTGCGTGACCTCGTTGCCATTCCGGGCGAAAGCTGCGACGAAGAGGGACATATCAAACGCATTGAAGCAGAGATGAAAAAGCTCGGCTATGATAAAGTTGAAATCGACCCGATGGGCAACGTTCTTGGCTATATGGGTACCGGTAAAACTCTGATTGGCTATGACGCACATATTGATACCGTTGGTATTGGTAATAAAGATAACTGGAAATTTGATCCGTATCAGGGCTACGAGAACGAAACCGAAATCGGCGGCCGCGGAACTTCCGACCAGCTGGGCGGTATTGTATCTGCAACCTACGGCGCAAAAATCATGAAAGATTTGGGCATGCTATCGGATGAGTACACCGTTGTTGTAGTCGGCTCCGTACAGGAAGAAGACTGCGATGGTCTGTGCTGGCAGTATATCATCAACGAAGACAAGGTTCGTCCGGAGTTCGTTGTTTCCACTGAGCCGACCGACGGCGGTATCTATCGCGGACAGCGCGGCAGAATGGAAATCCGCGTTGATGTCAAAGGTGTTTCCTGCCATGGTTCCGCTCCGGAACGCGGCGACAATGCGATTTATAAAATGGCTGACATCCTGCAAGATGTTCGTGCACTGAATGAAAACGATGCAGCTGACGGCACCGAGATCAAGGGCCTTGTCAAGATGCTGGATGAAAAATACAACAAAGAGTGGAAAGAAGCACGTTTCCTCGGACGCGGCACCGTTACCACCAGCCAAATCTTCTATACTTCTCCTTCCCGTTGCGCTGTTGCAGATTCCTGTTCAGTATCTCTTGACCGCCGCATGACTGCAGGCGAAACTTGGGAAAGCTGCCTGGAAGAAATCCGCAACCTGCCATCCTGCAAGAAATATGCTGATGACGTAAAAGTCAGCATGTACACCTATGAGCGTCCGTCCTGGACCAACCTGGTTTATCCGATCGAATGCTACTTCCCGACTTGGGTCATTACGGAAGATCACAAGGTTACCAAGGCAATGGAAGAAGCTTACAAAGGTCTGTACGGCGATGCTCGTATCGGTTCTGAGAAAACACTCGAAATGCGTACAGCACGTCCGCTGACCGACAAATGGACCTTCTCCACCAATGGCGTATCCATCATGGGACGCAACGGCATTCCCTGCATCGGTTTTGGACCTGGCGCAGAAGCTCAGGCTCATGCACCCAACGAGATGACTTGGAAACAGGATTTGGTTACTTGCGCGGCTGTCTATGCTGCACTTCCTACTATTTACTGCAACAACAAGTAAAATACAAAATAAATTAAATTTAAATGAAGGGGTATGTTTAATGGATCAGAAATTACAGGCTTATATCGATAAGCTCAATAAGCTCAACTTTAAAGAAATGTATGAAAATGACTTTTTCCTGACTTGGGAAAAATCAGATGACGAGCTGGAAGCACTCTTCACCGTTGCCGACGCTCTGCGTTATATGAGAGAAAACAATATCTCCACAAAGATTTTTGAAAGCGGCCTTGGAATTTCCTTGTTCCGCGACAATTCCACCAGAACTCGTTTCTCCTTTGCTTCTGCCTGCAACCTGTTGGGCTTGGAAGTTCAGGATCTTGATGAAGGCAAATCGCAGATCGCTCACGGCGAAACCGTTCGTGAAACTGCCAACATGATTTCCTTCATGGCGGACGTCATCGGTATCCGTGACGACATGTATATCGGCAAGGGCAACAAATACATGCATGACGTGGTTGATGCGGTTACCGAAGGCCACAAAGATGGTGTTCTCGAGCAGAAACCGACTCTCGTAAACCTCCAGTGCGACATTGACCATCCGACTCAGTGTATGGCAGATATGCTCCATATCATCCATGAGTTCGGCGGCGTGGAAAACCTCAAAGGCAAAAAGGTTGCTATGAGCTGGGCTTATTCTCCTTCTTACGGTAAGCCGCTTTCTGTTCCGCAGGGTGTTATCGGTTTGATGACCCGCTTTGGTATGGATGTTGTATTGGCTCATCCGGAAGGCTATGAAGTAATGCCTGAGGTTGAGGAAGTTGCGAAGAAAAATGCAGCTAAAAATGGCGGTTCCTTCAAAAAGACCAACTCTATGGCAGAAGCATTCAAAGATGCAGATATCGTTTATCCGAAGAGCTGGGCTCCGTTCGCAGCTATGGAAAAACGTACTGATCTGTACGGCAAAGGCGATACAGACGGCATCAAAAAGCTCGAACAAGAACTGCTTGAGCAGAATGCACAGCATAAAGATTGGTGCTGCACAGAAGAACTCATGAAGACCACAAAGGACGGCAAAGCACTTTACCTGCACTGCCTGCCTGCTGATATCAACGATGTATCCTGCAAAGACGGTGAAGTTGAAGCTTCTGTTTTTGACCGTTACCGTATTCCGCTTTATAAAGAGGCTTCCTTTAAGCCCTATATCATTGCGGCAATGATTTTCCTTGCCAAATGCAAAGACCCTCAGGCTACTTTAAAAGAGCTTGAAAAACGTGCTGCAGAACGTCGCATCGATAAATAACGTTTTTGTTTTGCCCGTAAGGGGTATTTGACACAGTTGGCTCACCTGCATAACGCCTCTTGGTTCTTGTAGGTGAGCCTTGCTATTTTTAAAATACAATTTATATGAGATAGGTGGTTTTGTTATGGGAAAAAAGATTGTAATTGCGCTGGGCGGAAACGCGCTCGGCAATAACCTGCCGGAACAGATGGCGGCAGTTAAAGAAACTGCGAAAGCAATTGCGGATTTGATCCAAGAAGGCCATGAAGTCGTTATTTCTCATGGCAATGGTCCGCAGGTTGGTATGATTCAGAAAGCAATGGCGGAACTGACCCGCAGTGACCCGGAAAAATATATTCCGTGTCCGCTTTCTGTTTGCGTTGCTATGAGCCAAGGCTATATTGGATTTGATTTGCAGAATGCTTTGCGTGAAGAATTGCTCGACCGTGGAATCGAAAAGGGCGTTGCTACGGTTTTGACACAGGTGGTTGTGGATGAAAATGACCCGGCTTTCCAAAATCCGACCAAACCGATCGGAAGCTTTATGACCAAGGAAGAAGCCGACAAGGCAGTAGCCGAACGCGGCTATCAAGTTGTGGAGGATGCCGGCCGCGGCTATCGCCGTGTGGTTGCGTCACCCAAACCGAAGTCGATTGTTGAAATTTCAACCGTTCATTCACTGGTTGATGCGGGGCTGGTTGTCATCGCCTGCGGCGGCGGCGGAATCCCTGTTACGACAAACGGACATCATCTGAAAGGTGCAGCCGCTGTAATCGATAAGGACTTTGCAAGCTGTAAGCTGGCAGAACAAGTCGATGCAGACTGCCTCATAATTTTGACCGCTGTCGAAAAGGTTGCCATCAACTTTGGTAAACCGAATCAGGAATGGCTGTCCGAACTGACTCCTGAAAAAGCACGGGAACTGATGGCGGAAGGCCATTTTGCACCGGGATCCATGCTGCCGAAGGTAGAGGCGGCCGTGGAATTTGCAGAGTCTGCGCCGGGTCGTTCGGCACTCATCACTTTGCTGGAAAAGGCAAAGGACGGAATCGCCGGAAAGACCGGTACAATCATTCATCAGTAATTAGGATGCAAAGGAGCGCTCGCCTGCGAGCGGCTCCTTTGTTTTTTTGTTCTTATTAAAAATCATACGAATAAATGGGAACAATAAGACATAGTCTATAAAAATTAAATTTTGAAATTTTTCATATGCATTTATAACCGTATGATTGATTCAGTAACGGAAATAATAGATTTGAGGTGATTTATGATGTCAAAAGAAAGCGCCTATTTTATTGTAGAAGGCATACACGGAAAACAGGACTTAAAACAAGTAAAAAATACACTTGACCAGCTGCACGGCGTTTCATCAGTCAGCGTAAACCCTCAACATCATCTGGTCGCTGTTGACTATGACAGTTCCGGTACTTCTTATGACCAAATTGAGTTTTCTCTCAATCAAATCGGTCATCAAGTTGCGGCGGATGCCAGTAATATTATGACCAGATAAAAGCCGCCGTTTGGCGGTTTTTTTTCATTTATAATAGAAAAATCTCATTTTATAAAAAAAATATAAGCAAAATATTAATTTTTTTGTTTAAAAGACTTGATATTTGTTTTTTTTGAACGATATTATAAATAATCGGTTCTTTTTTCTCGACAATTTATACGCTGACAAAGAAACGGAGGAGCTACCGAATGAAATCCTTAGAACGGAAGTTAACAGTAATCATTATTACAATTCTCGTGGTGGTTTTGGCGGTCACACTTTCTGTTGGACTGTTTACCACATACCAAGGAATGATTCAAAATTTGGAAACAGATTTGGAAGCCAGCAGTGTAATCGCAGATGAGGCAATCTCTGCGAATTTGGATCTGCTCAGACAACAGGTGGAAATTTTAGCATCCTCCAATACAATGGAAGGCGCAGGCAGTACCCGATTAAAATTGGGTGTTTTACTTTCTTATAAAGAAAAGTATGGTTACAAAGATATCTCTTTGGTTGATGCAAGCGGAACGATCACCTCAACCAATGCAACATTAAATAATAAAAATATTTCTGCTGAGGAATATTTTCAAAAAGCGATGAAAGGTGAAACCTCGATTTCATCAGTTGAAATCAACGATGATGGGGAAGCCATAATTATGGTTTGTGCACCGAACAGTGACCGCAAATTAGCGGTTTTGGCCATATTGGATGGAAATACATTTTCCAATATGATTAGTGGTGTACATATTGGCGAAAGCGGAAATATCTTTATGGTCGACAATCAGGGAATGATGATTGCGAACGTGGATACTCAGCTGGTAAATGATCAGCGTAATTTCATCGTTGAGGCGGAACAGGATAAATCCTTTGCGTCAATAGGCGGTATCATTCAAAAAATGGTTGCAGCTGAAAGCGGCGTTAACCGTTATACCTTAAACGGAATTGATAAAATATGCTATTACCGTCCGGTATCGCGTTCAGACGGTTGGTCGCTGTGTATTGTTGCACCAATCGGCGAAATGACTTCATCCATTAAAGTAGCGATCATTGGTCAAGTTGCAGCATCCATTTTAATGGTCATCATAGCATTCTTTGTTATGAATCGCGCTGCGAAGAAAATTGCAGTACCGATTGAGAAAATTACAGAGCGTATGAAATTGCTTGCAGAAGGAGATCTTACGACCGAAGTACCGGTCAGCAATTCAAAAGATGAAGTGGGTGTGCTCACTCGCAGTGTAGCTGACACGGTCAAGACGCTCAAACAATACATTGTGGAAATTTCGGATGTTTTGGGTAAAGTTGCGGATGGGAATGTGGACGTTGAAGTCCGCCAAAACTTTAAAGGCGAATTTGTTTTGTTATGTGATTCTCTGCAGAACATTGTGAACTC
The DNA here is from genome assembly GCA_938014855.1 of uncultured Clostridia bacterium. Taxonomy (GTDB): domain Bacteria; phylum Bacillota; class Clostridia; order Oscillospirales; family Ruminococcaceae; genus Anaerotruncus. The sequence goes on from CALLQM010000179.1 coordinate 5,989, forward strand.
TATGAACTCTCTGATGGGGGACATCGGACAGGCGGCGGATCAGGTATCAAGTGGTTCCGAACAGGTATCCGGCGGCGCACAGGCGCTCTCACAGGGTGCTGCGCATCAGGCAAGCTCGGTGGAAGAACTGGCGGCAACCATTAACGAAATTTCTGATCAAATTCAACAAACTGCAGAATTTGCAAATGATGTAAAGCAAAAGACAAGTAAAGCTGGAACAGAAGTTGAAAAGAGTAACCGCGAAATGCAGGAAATGACATCTGCAATGAACAATATCAGCAACAAATCCAGCGAAATTGCGAAAATCATTAAAACAATTGAAGACATTGCATTCCAAACCAATATTCTTGCACTGAATGCGGCTGTTGAAGCGGCGCGTGCAGGAGCGGCAGGCAAAGGGTTTGCAGTCGTTGCGGATGAAGTGCGAAACTTGGCAGGAAAGAGCGCAGAAGCCGCGAAGAACACTACCGAATTGATTGAGGGAACGGTAAAAGCGGTTCAAAGCGGTACAAAGATTGCGGATCGCACAGCGAAGTCTCTCGTCTCTACGGTTGAGATTGCCCGCAGTGCTGTGGAATCGGTTGATCGCATTTCTGAAATGGCAAACCATCAAAATGAGTCGATTTCGCAAGTCACTTCAGGTGTCGATCAAATTTCCAGTGTTGTTCAGACAAACTCTGCAACGGCAGAAGAGAGTGCGGCCGCCAGTGAGGAATTGTCCAGTCAGGCGCAGATGCTCAAAGATCTTGTTGGACGTTTCCACTTAAAACAGCAAAAAGCGGTGGAGGAACATATACAAGAAGAGCAAGACGAAGAAATGGACGAATTGTCTTGGACATCCGAGGATAACGATTCAAAATATTAAAAAACAAAAAGAAATCAAAAAAGTAATCGGAAAAGAAATCCCCATCCATGGATGGGGATTTCTTTCAGTTTATTTATAGTTGCAGATTGCGCAGATCTGCTGTAAAATAGAACGGTCTCGTTTTAATTTTCCGGTTATCATTATTAGAAAGGAAATCAGGATGCGCGCAAAAGGAATATTTTATACGGTCTTGTCAGCGGTTTTGTTTGGCGTGACCCCTGTTTTGGCAAGTTTGTCGTATGGATTGGGAAGCAATGCCCTTACGCTTACATTTTATCGTAATTTTATGGTGATCCCAATTTTATGGGTTCTTCTACTTGTAAGAAAAATCGATTTTAGAATTACAAAAAAACAATTGATTGCTATTTTAGTAATCGGTATTTTGGGACGAGGCGTTACCACGTTGATGTTGTATCCAGCGTATGAATATATTGGTATTGGCACGTCCACTACTTTACACTTTCT
>CALLQM010000180.1 GCA_938014855.1 uncultured Clostridia bacterium
TGTATTTATTGCCGCAAAAACCCCGGGGCGTTTGCTCCGGGGTAATTACAAATACACTATTCTCAAACTCAATTATTTACACTTTCTCAATAATTATTTTCTCGCCGTCAAAGGATATATTCACTTCCCTTTGTTCTTCCGTAATCCCCATTTCTCTTACCCACGTGGTAGGGATCGTGATCCGGTTCGTTATCCCTCCGCTGCCGGCCGTCCCGCCGGATCGGTTAAATATTACCTTTGCTGTTTTTTTCTGCATTTTACACCTGCCATTTTAATTTTATTTTTCTTTTATTTGATATTCGTAATCATCAACTTCTTCCGGATCACATCCGTTTTCAATTAACCAAGCCTTGTAGAGCTCAACCGCTTCTTCTTCTGTCTCGGCTTCGATGTAATCACCTACATAGTTGTCAAAGATCTCTGTATAATCTCTTCTGCTTTCTACATTCCATTTTTTCATTTTATTTTCCTCCTTGATTCTTATCTCTTCTTGATGATATTATTATATATCATTCGTAACGAACAGTCAAGAGGTTTTTTAAGTTTTTTTAAAAATATTATACCATAGTTCAATAGACAAAACTAAAAAAGTTAAAAAAATTGAATTTCTTATTGACAATGACATTTTGACATGATATCATACACTTAGATCAAAACTTTGAACTCGAAAGGAGGATAGGAATGGAGTTTAATTATAGTAAACTTAGTGGAAGAATTGTTGAAATATTCGGAACACGATATAGGTTCGCGAAAGCTATGGGATGGTCTGAACGTACATTATCATTAAAAATGAGTGGGCATAGATCGTGGAAACAATCTGATATATGCAAAGCAATTCATTTGCTTAAATTATCAGAAGAAGATATTCCTTCATATTTTTTTACACCAAAAGTTCAAAATATTGAATTTCAAAAGGAGGGCGCATGAACGAATTAATAAAAATTAATTATGAAACAGAACAGCCGACTGTATCGGCAAGAGAACTTCATAAGGCACTGGCAATTGAGAAGCGTTTCAGTGCATGGTTTGAAACGAACAGTCAAGGCTTTGTTGAGGGAGAAGATTTTACCAGCGTACTTATAGGTACGGAGGTTCCAAACAACGGAGGTTTCCAGCATAGAGAACTACAGGATTACAAATTATCCGTTGATATGGCGAAACATATCTGCCTTATGAGCCGGACAGAAAAAGGAAAGCAGTGCCGCCAGTATTTGATAGATATTGAAAAGGCTTGGAACACACCGGAGCTTGTTATGGCCAGGGGTTTAAAAGCTGCACAGCAAATGATTGCTGACCAAAGTAAAATTATAGAACGCATGAAACCAAAGGAAATTTTTGCGGATGCAGTTGCAACTTCAAAACAATCAATCCTGATCGGACAGCTTGCAAAGCTGATCTGCCAGAATGGTCACGAAATCGGCCAGCAGCGGTTATTCAGATGGATGCGCGATAACGGATATCTTATGAAACATGGCAGTAACTACAATATGCCGATGCAGAGATACGTTGAGCAAGGTTTGTTTGAGATCAAAGAAAGCGCGGTGACAAATCCTGATGGAAGCGTAAGGATGACAAAGACGACAGTTGTTACTGGAAAAGGACAAGTATACTTCATTAATAAATTTCTGGGAGTGTAAGTGCGATTGCGGGAACAAAAAAGTTTTTCCCGGAGGAAAGCTAACGTCAGGAAGAGCTACGAGTTGTGGATGCATGGAAAGAACCAATAGATCAAAATCCGCATCAAAAAGTAATGGAGCGGTTCGGAAAACTTCCTGCCCCATATCAGGCAGAAAGTACTGGAGGAAGGCTGGATAGAATCAATTTTACCTATCCGCAGCTGGTCAAGATCTTCGCAAAGATAGAATTTACGGAA
>CALLQM010000181.1 GCA_938014855.1 uncultured Clostridia bacterium
TGCTTTTAGCCATCGATATTGGCAATACCAATATGGAATTCGGCGTTTTTGACGGGTCTAAAATGGTCGCGTCATTTCGTCTTGGAACCAACCGAGACATTACATCAGATGAAGTGGGGCTGTTTTCCAGCCAATTTTTTCTCAATAATAACATTGATCGTACCGACATCGATGACATCATTATTGCATCGGTCGTGCCGCAGGTTATGTATTCAGTTTCGAACGCAGTCAAAAAATACTTCAATAATAAAATCCCGCTGATCGTAATGGATAATGTAAAATTGGACATCATCAATCTTTACGATAACCCCGAAGATGTGGGCGCAGACCGTCTTGTCGCAAGCATTGCCGCACATCAAAAATACGGCGGACCGCTGATTGTCGTGGATTTTGGAACTGCCACCACATTTGACGTCATCGGCAAAAGCGGCGAATATTTGGGCGGTGCGATTTATCCGGGCATTAAAATTTCCATGGATGCACTGTTCAGCAAAACCGCCAAACTCCCAAGAGTCGAGTTGGTTCGGCCGGAACATGTCATCGGGCGCAACACCATCGTCAGCCTGCAATCCGGAATTGTAAATGGTTATGTCGGCGCCATCACGCATATTATCAGCCTCATTCGGGAAGAACTGGGTGCAGACGCCCGCGTAATTGCCACCGGAGGACTTGCAAAACTGATTGATAATGCTTCGGATATTTTTGAATCCATTGATCGCTCGTTAATTTTGGACGGTTTACGTATTATCTATGAAAACCATTGCAAAAAATAATCGACAAAACCACCGACGCTTAAACACATCGGTGGTTTTGTTATAGACAGGATAAAAGCGACTGTGTACACAGCCGCTTAAATGATTGGAGAGTTTGTGAGGTTGATCAGACCTCTTTTGTATTAACTGATTTTCAAGGAGGGATTTGGTTTGTTATTGTTTAACCTTGACTACATTATAACGGATATCCAATCATAAATCCTCCTTTTGAGATTACAAAACAATTACAATCCGGTTACAAATACAGCCCATAGATTACAAAAGGGTAACATTGCCAAAACTAGCTGATATAATCCTCGATTAAAGCCGTCAATTTTTCATAAGTCTCTACACGTACTCCTTTTTCCAGCGCTTTTTGATCAGAAGCCGGCAATGTACGCACATACACGTCGAACACCATATCAGGCTGGACTAAGTCGGAGGTAAAAACAGCAAGTTTCCCATCATAAGTGCGAAGAAGATACGGATAATCAGACGTATTTTCGGAAACAGATACCGCAGGAGTGCTGGATGGAATGAGTTCACTGGGAACTTCTTGCGGAAGCGCGTATGCGGCACCAATCGTGATGAGGGAAACGACGATAATTCCGACCAATATGAGCAAAATAGCATTACGCATGGATTACACCTCTTTTAATGCAGGGATTGATTTACAGTATTTTTGGCAATTCAACGAGAAATTATACAAAGCACGAAAATCGTTTAAAAATTCCTAACACTTTGTATGTCTTATGTGGTATACTATAGGATATGTAAAATTCTGATTTTGTGCCTATTTTACCTTTTTCTTGATACAAGGAGGATTCTATTTTATGGGATCTCGTAAAAAACAAAGTGTCGGCAGTGTTATAAAAAACACGTTTGTAAATGTCGGGCGTGTTTTTGCTGTACTGCTTATGGTCGGCATCATCACCGGCTGTATCGTAGCATCTGTGCTGACCGTTTATGTGCTGCGTTACATCAATTCCGACGAACAGCTTAATTTGACCGATTTGCAGCTAAACTATACCACAATCCTTTATGCAGATAATGGGGAGACTGGTGAGCCATATGAGCTCAAGCGGCTGCATTACGAGCAAAACCGCATTTGGGTGCCTTATGACCAAATTCCGGAACATATGGTAGATGCGCTGGTATCAATTGAGGACAAGCGTTTTTGGGATCACCACGGGGTGGACTGGAAACGTACTACCGGTGCGTTTATCAACCTGTTTATACCTATTTATAGTACCCAGCAGGGCGGTTCCACAATTACACAGCAGCTGGTAAAAAATATTACCGGCGATGATGCGGTTCGTATTGAACGAAAAGTGCAGGAAATTTTCCGTGCAATCAATCTAGAAAAGCACTATTCAAAAGAACAGATCTTGGAAGCCTACCTAAACACCGTTTACTATTCCAACAGCTGTTACGGCGTACAGGCCGCCGCAAACACTTACTTTGGCAAAGATGTCAGCGAACTGTCGCTCGCGGAATCTGCGTCCATTATCGGTATCACCCAGTTCCCCGGCAAGTATGATCCTTTCGTTCACCCCGAATATAATAAAGAACGACAGGAAGATATCCTTTACGCAATGCGAGCTCAAGACAAAATTGATGACACGCTGTATGATGAAGCGACGGATGAACCGTTAGTGTTCCAAAAAGACGTTGCTTATCAGGCGATCAATACCACACAAAACTATTTTATTGACCACGTGATTGAAGAAGTCCTCGCGGATTTGCAGGAGGAAAAGGGATTCACGCGGCAATATGCTACACAGCAGCTGTACAGCGGCGGCTATCGCATCTATACCACGATGGATGAAAACATGCAGAACTATGTCGAAGACTTTTATAGTGACCCCGCAAACTTCCCTCGTGTTTCCAACGATACCTATCCGCAGTCAGCCTGTGTAATTACCGATTTAAACGGCCGCGTGCTTGCTTTGGCCGGAGGTATTGGAGAAAAGCAATATGACCGCTCCTTTAACCGCGCAACACAAGCTCTGCGTCAATGCGGTTCTTCCATTAAACCGATTGCCGCATATCTGCAGGGCATTGAAAATGATGTCATTACAGATCAATTTTCAAGCTTTTTTCAGCCAGATAAAGAGATCCCTTCTTTTATTTCTAATTTAACAGGAATTACATGCACCGATGTTAAAGACGCCCCTTATTTTTAC
>CALLQM010000182.1 GCA_938014855.1 uncultured Clostridia bacterium
CATATGCTGAACATTCTTGATGTAGCCGCTTTTGACAATGATTTTTGCCGGCATTATAAAACCTCATCCAGCCGAAAAATACGCTGATTTGCTTTCTGAAAATCAATTGTATTCTGTCGGTATTTTTTGAGATCCTGCAAATCTACATCCAGGCTGTTTGCAATTACTTGCTCCAGCGTTCCGGTTTCAATGGCGAGCGCGCTGAGTACCTGGTTGGTTTTATTATTGATGCGCTGTTCCGCCATCGCAACCGTGGATTGTAAAATCCGAACGATCTCTTGCGGAATGATGGTTGCATGCTCCTGCATATATACATAGTCGCTGTATAATTTGAGCGCATTTTCAATGACTTGGTTGGATGACATATGTTTCTCGTGGGCTATTTGTTCCACACTATCCGCTACTTTTAGGCTTAATCGGATAGACCGTTTTACTGACATATCGTTATACTCCTTTACATGGTATTTATTTACAAATTTGGAAATTCACAACCTACTTTGTGGTAGGTTGCAGGATAAAGGCGGGTGGCACTTGTGCCACCACATCAATGGGCAAAGCCCATTGCAACGGGGTTTAAGCGCCACCACTTTTGCCACCACTTACATATTAGAAACTTCCAATAAAAGTGGAAAATTGGATAAACCGCCTGTTCATCGGCATCTACGAATATTTTGGGTGCCACCACTTTTGATGCAAACGCCCATGTAGAGCCATTCTAAGTGCCACCCATCAATAAATGTAATTTGCAGGGTTTACATGCCCCTCATCCGTCCAGATTTCGAGGTGCACATGATGTCCGGTAGAGTATCCGGGTTGGGGTCTGCAAACGGCTGACCGCCTTCAATTCCTATAGTTTCACCTTGTTTCACGCTCTGATCAATCACTACGCTAATAGTGGATAAATGTGCATACTTTGAATAAAAAGTCCCTTCCGGAAGCTCGTGCTTGATGACGATGTAGTTTCCGTAGGGACTTTTTTGCGTATTGATTTGTGTAACGGTTCCATCTGCAATCGAGGTGATGGGAGCATGCCACGCACCTTGAATATCCAGTGCCGGATGGAATTCCGTTTTACCGGTTATGGGATTTACACGGCCGCCGTATCCGCAGGTGATAACACCATTTTGCACCGGCGCAGGATACCTGCCGTTTAGCGTTCCTTCTTGTCCCGGAATGGAGCCGCCGGTTATTTCTCCAATGTTTGTTCCGTCTCCCAAGACAACGCCAGCCATGGACAGATTGACGACTGCGGAAATTGCACCATCCCCAAAATAAAACGGAGCTTCCCGAACAGTAGAAACGATCTCATAAAAGGATTTATAAACATAGTAGGATTCGGTTTTTGTCCGCGTTACTTCCTTGCCGTCTTTGGTTTCCGTCACCTCCACTTCACGTTCTTTTTTCAGCAGAAAGTAGGTTTTGATAAAGTCCTTGATCTGCCCTTTATTTTCTGTAATTTTGTCGTGGCTGAACAGGTCAACCACCTTAATGAGATAAACATCCATATCGTTTTCCGGTTCATACTGTGCGGATACTTCCTGTAAAGCCTGGTAATGTAAGTCATCCTGTTCATTTGAAACGGCAGTTGGATTGAGAAATGCGACCAAAGAGGAAAGCATGCCGCCGATCAGAATGAGGGG
>CALLQM010000183.1 GCA_938014855.1 uncultured Clostridia bacterium
ATCAAAAATAGGGGATTCTTATTTGTGTAACGGCTATCTTTATGGCGATGACGGCCAATAAATTCAAGGGAATTCGTGCGGCTGTATGCCATGATAACTACTCCGCAGAGCGGTCGATTCTTTCCAACAATGCAAATGTACTTTGTATGGGAGCACGTGTTGTTGGTCATGAGTTGGCAAAGAAAATCACGGGAGAATGGATCGGACTTGAATTTGTGGATGGTTCTTCTACCCCAAAGGTACAGGCCATTCGTAACATTGAAAGTGAGAATATGAGATAATGGCCAAACGATCAAACATTTTTCTTGGTACCAATACCAAAATGTATAAAACAATTGCGCAGACAAAAGAATTTTTGTCAGAGCTTCGTACATTAACGCATGATATTTCAAGAGACGAAATGACTTTGTTTGTAATTCCATCGTTTACCGCCCTTCAGGAAGCAAGGAAAACTGTGAGCGGCAGCGAAATTCTACTTGGTGCACAAAATATGGGTTGGGAGGATGCTGGTCCATTTACTGGAGAAATTTCTCCGCTGATGCTAAAGGAACTTGGTATACAGATTGCCGAAATTGGGCATAGCGAGCGCCGTCATGTTTTGGGCGAAACCGATGAAATGGAAAATAGAAAAGTACTTTGTGCCCTACGGCATGGTTTGATTCCACTGATTTGTATAGGAGAAACAAAAGAGCAAAAGGAACAAACTATTAGTGCAGAGATTCTGCGCATTCAATTAAAAATAGCCTTAAAAGGGGTTTCGGCGGAAAATGCGAATAAGATTTGGGTCGCATATGAACCTGTTTGGGCGATTGGTGCATCAGGCGTTCCTGCCGATTCTAATTATGTTTCAAAAATGCATGGTGTGATAAGGCAGACGTTGACGGAACTGTTTGGCACAGATGGAGCACATGAAATTCCAATTCTTTATGGAGGAAGTGTCAATAAACAGAATGCATCGGAGTTAATACGTGTTCCAGATGTAGATGGACTTTTCATTGGACGCAGTGCATGGAATGCGAAAAATTTTAATTCCATTATTCGTGATGTTTTGCCTATCTTCCGTGGCAAAAAATCGAATTAAGCGTTGTAACGCTATCGACTATTAATTATACAATGAATATTTCAAAATTCTTGACAAACTTATAACAATAAGCGATAATATTACTGTAATTCTGACATCGAAAATGATTTTTGAGATGAAAGATACAGGAATATACGAATATTGTCTTTGTATAACTGCATCTTTCTGGGTGCAGTTATTTTTTTATTTTTAGGAGGATTATTATGGAAACCAGAGTAGCGATTATTGGAATTATTGTTCAAGATGAAAATTCAGTCGAACTGTTAAACAACGTTCTGCATGATTATGGAAAGTATATCATCGGGCGCATGGGTATTCCATACCGCTCAAAAGGGATTAATGTAATTAGTATTGCTGTGGACGCTCCGCAGGATATCATCAGCGCCATGTCAGGTAAAATCGGAAAAATCCCGTCAATCAGCACGAAAACCGCATATTCTAACGTGATTACAAAATCATGACAAAGCTTAAACTATCCAGAACTTTAACGTGGAAGTGGCAAATCATTCTTATCATACTTCCGATTCTAACAATCATAGCAGCAATGACAATTGGAAGAATGAGTATTCCTCTGCCTGATGTTATGAAAATAGTTCTTAAACATTTCGGAGGCAGTTATTCAATTGATAAGCAAATGGAAATTGTTATTTGGACCATTCGATTTCCTAGAATTTTGCTTGGTTTGTTGGTTGGCGCAGGGCTGTCCGTTGCCGGGTGTTCGTTTCAGAGTTTGTTTTCGAATCCACTTGCTACACCGGATACGCTTGGTGTGGCATCCGGTGCAAGTTTTGGTGCAGCACTTGGCTTATTAATTGGAATGGATTTAATCGGGGTGCAGATTCTTGCACTTGTTTGTGGGATTCTTGCAGTTGTTTTGACATCGGTGTCCGGTTCGGGGAAAGAGAATGGGATGAATACCATCGTCTTGGCGGGTATTATGATTGGTTCGCTATTTA
>CALLQM010000184.1 GCA_938014855.1 uncultured Clostridia bacterium
CCTGTGCCGGGTCTTTCCACGCAATGCAGCCCTCCAGATGATCCAGCAGATGCTTACGGGCAGTTTTGAACTCATCCCCGATCATACCGAGGCGCAGAAGCCACACCCGGAAGGTGTATTTTTCATTGCTGGACTGTGTTTTCGTAGGACTTGCCGACCGCTGGTTGAGCGCCTGCGCAGTTATGGCAAGACAGAACTGGATGTATGCCTTGATTTTTCCGGCGTGTAAATCTCCGTTGAACGCCCGGAACTCCACCGTGCCCTTCTGGTACACGCTGTGCAGATTCAGGCAGTGGTAGCGGCTGTGGTGGTAATGCTCCCGGCTGCCGTCCCCGCCGTTATACCAGAGACTTTTCAGCCGGTCGAGGGTGGCGGGCTTCTGCCGGTTGAGCTGCTCCAAAAAAGCGGGGTCAATTTTCTGGCAGTAGTGGCTTTCCCTCCCACGCGAGACCTTCAGCGCCTTGTAAATCATATCCTCCTTGGCCGCCATGATGTTGACCAGATTGCGGAGGTGGGGTGCGTCAAAGGGTGCGGCGTTAATGTGGATATGAATCCCACAGGAGGAATTCACAAATGCCCCGGCCTCCCGGAGCTTGCGGATCAGCTCCTGCACCGTTTCGATATCCCCATACTGGCAGATGGGGCTGACCACCTCCACGCTGTAGTTCCTATCGGCGCTGACCTTTCTGCGCCCCTCCTTCCGCTGGCAGTCCAGACTGCCGTCGCTCATGACCTTCCATTTGCGCCCTGTGGTATCCCTTGCGAAATAGGTGTCATAGAAGCTGCCCTCATATTCTTTTGTGGTGCCGAAATATTCGGCAATGACCTCGGCAGCGCGGCTTCTGGTAAGCCCGGTCATTTCAATTTCAATTCCGAAATCCTGACCCTGTATCTCCATTTACTCACCTCCTTTACCACATCCTGTGCTGCAGGGTCAGGTCTTTTTCCTGAGACAGCCCCGCCAGCTCTGCAGCGGAATTGATGAAGCCGCACAGCCGTTCCCTGCGCCATGTGTCAATGAGATACCGTCCGCATTCCTCGTTGAGCGCATTGATTTTCAGCACCGCATCCCGCACACACTCAGAAACGGCAGCAGGATCGCCCTGTGCCAAGGTGAGATCGTCAATGTAGTCATCCAGAATCTGCCCCATGAGAGACACATCCTCCGGGGTATAGTGGTAGCTCCCGGCGTAGGGATCGGGGTATTCCTTGCCGTCCATGCAGCACCGGAGCTGCTCCAAAATGGCGGGGCGTTCGTCACAGTCCGCTTTCTGGTACTTCTCCATAAACGCTAAAAGATCCGCTTCCCGGTTGGGTGTGTAGCGGATAAAGGACAGCATATCTTCGAGGAGTCCTGATTTGTTTTCTTTCTGCTGTTGCAGTCTGTTCATGATTTTTCTCCTTTCCATGTTATCTGCCGCCCGCCGTTCCGAACAATTTCTCCTTATATGCCGGAGCGTGAACCGCGAGGTTATACCGCTCAATGCCGCATTTGTAGAGGCAGACACCGCGCTGGGGAAAGCGGATCAGGTTGTATTCGCTTTCTTCCAGCTGGAGGGAGTCGATATAGAACCGCTTGTCGATGTTGCCTGCGTTGAACAGAAACGCATGAGACGGAATGGAAAACAGCGGCTTGGTCAATTCGCGGATGTGCTCAATATTGAAGTCCTCCAAGTTCTGTGACGAAAGAATAACCGCCGATTCCTTCTTGCGCACACGCTTCATGAAATTGCGGATGTATTCAATGGCTGTCAGGTTCGTGAGGAACAGATACAACTCGTCAATGGAGGCGGCGGTGTTCCCCTCGGTCAGAAGCTTGTCGCTCATGAAGGACAGAACATTGAACAGCAGGGCGTTTTTCACGTTCCGACTGGCCTGGAGCAAGCCTTTTACTCCGAACACAATAAAGCGGTCGGAGGTTACGTTGGTGTGGCCGTTGAAAAACTGACTTTCCGCGCCCATGCACATGGAGTGAAGCCCCAGCAGGATTTCCTGCAAAAGCTCCGGCGGGTAGAGCTGGTATTTGGTTTTGTCGTAGCCCTTGTACTCGGCTTCAATCAGGGCATAGAGGTCGGACAAAATGGGGTAGTCCGTGGCGGCAAGGCTCTTGAAATCGGTGCGGTCGCTGA
>CALLQM010000185.1 GCA_938014855.1 uncultured Clostridia bacterium
GTAAGTGGTGCCGAGACGGTATCGATGTCTGGAAAATAGACACGTGCTTGATTTCCATGCATGGACGATACAATACCTACTTTCATCAATATCCCTCCAAACATTTTCTTATCGATAAACTCGTTGTATAACCATCTGATTTTTGATGTGAAAGCGCTCCAACATCCCAGATTTTTTGTTTGCCAATCATAAAACGGCTTTGACGGAACGGCAAACCGTTCAAAAATGGTCATAATTGTTCCGCCATGGACAATAAATGCAACGCTGGATAAACCATCCAAAAATGCTTGGTCGATCGCTTTAATAAAAGCATCGCAACAGCGTCGTTTAAATTCAATCATGGATTCTCCTTTTGGCGGCGTCATCGTACCTCCACTGGCTATCCATGCCCGATAATCCGCATTGTCTTTTAATTCCTCGTAATTTTTTCCTTCAAAATCCCCAAAATCATATTCCATCAGATCGGTTTCCAATACAGGTTTCACCATGGGATAGAGAATTTTCGCGGTTTGTATACAGCGCCGCATAGGACTGATTATGATTCGGTTTGCTGCCGGATAGGCTAGATCACAAAAAGATGCAATCCCAGCATTGGATAATGGTTCATCCGTTCTTCCGATATAACGATGTTCAATATTTCCAAGTGTCTGTGCATGACGTATCAAAAAAATCTCCATATCCATTTCATCTGTCATCCTTTCAGCACGACCGGTATGCCACAAAAAACCCGCTCTACCAGTTCGCTCCTCTGGGCTAAATCACAGCAAATTCTTCCTGTCGTTTCCCGCCATTCACGCTCAAACCGATTCATTGGAACGATCCCACATCCAATCTCATCCGTAATCCAAATGATATTGTGATTTTTCTCATATACCTGCCGAATCCATTCATATGGATCTTTTTCTGCTTTCATTAGGCGTTGGATCAGCAGATGCAAATGATTCATCACAGCAGTATGCGGGATTTCCTCAAGAGTACAGGCTTTTCCGTCGCATACATCATTTCGATCTATTTGATTCTGTGCAAGAACGTACGCAAGCTTCCCTTGTTTTCTTCCACCCAATATCAGTTTCATAAGATCCCTCCAAAAAGAACAACTGAAATCAGCATTACAAGTTCACACATTTGCAAAAACCATCCCGCTAAATCACCGGTAATTCCGCCGAATTCTTTATTAGACATATTCCAATACCATACATAAACAGCGGCCGCAGCTAATATTGTCATTCCTCCCGCGAAAGGATTTAGATACAGCATCAGTCCTACAACACACAAAGCATATATAATCATTACCGTACGTACACAATTCTTCTGCGCAGCATTCGAAAATCCTGCAGCAAGTCCACTTGTTTTTGCACAAGGAAATGTCACAACAGCAAAACCACTCATCGCACGCGAAAGAACAAAACTTAGTGATAAAATCAAAGCAGTATACGGCTCAAACTGGTATTGTGCCCATAAGCCAAATTGCATGATTAAGTAACAGCAACACCCAATTAGTGCAAACGCACCAATATGCGGATCTTTTAAAATTTCTAACTTTTTCTCCGTGGGCTGATGAGAGGCGAGTGCATCGACCGTGTCACAAAATCCATCTAAATGAATCCCGCCTGTCACTGCAAGGGGTAATACAACCGCAACTGCAGCCGCAAGGACCGAGCCAATGTTCCATATTTGACAGAAATACAGCCATAGCCACAGCAAGGCACCATTCACAATTCCGATTAGAGGGAAAAAGCAAAACGCATAACGCATACTTTGCCGATCCCACTCTACGTGCGGCATTGGAATTCGTGAATACATAGAAAATGCGATTGTAAATGAACGACCTAATGTTTTCATAATTCTGCTCCCTTATAATAAACGGGAATGGAGTATACAATCTCAATGACATGATCCGCACGTTGTGCAATTGCTTGGTTTAATCGTCCCATCAGTTCGATATAGTGAAGAGTTTGTGGATCATAAGATTCCCCATCCGTAAACACTTCGCCTGATACAATTATTACATCTTTTGCTTGCCTGCATATGTTATCAATTCCAGATAGGATCTCTTCAAAAGCATATTCATGAGCACCAAGCGGACAATATAATTCGTTGGCCACTAGATTGGACAGACATTCCAACAAAATTGCGCTATTTTCCGAAAGTATTACGTTTGACAGCCCTGTTGATTGCTCGATTGTTTGGAAGCCTCGTCCAGCTCTTGCCTGCCGATGACGACGAATACGAGCATCACATTCGCTATCGTTCGATTCCATAGTTGCAAGATAAATTAGATTATGGACATTACATTTTAACAGCAAACGTTCTGCAAATTCGGATTTTCCGCTTGCAGAGCCTCCAGTAATCAATGTTAGCATGATCTTCTCCTATATAAGCGGCTGATACTGTTCCACGTTGATATCGTTAAATGTGCTCATTTCATGATAGACTGCAAGTCCCATGTCTAAAAACGGTAAACTTGCAACTGCACCGGTTCCTTCTCCTAAACATAAATCAGCATTGAGGAATGGGTAAAGTCCCAGTGCATCCATCAGCATAGCTGATGCAGGCTCCTTCGAGCTGTGGGAAGGCAGCATGCTATCTGTTGCCGCAGGGCAAATACGTGAAGCGACTAAGGCTGCCGTTGCCGAAATGAATCCATCAATCATAACTGGAATATGCGCAGC
>CALLQM010000186.1 GCA_938014855.1 uncultured Clostridia bacterium
CACCGAGGATGTGGCGTCCACGCTGCGCGCCGGTATGGGCGGGCATCCTCCCCTGGTATCTCAGCCAAACTGTCTGAACGGCTGGGATACCCAGCAAAGCCGTGTGTTCACGCCGGAGGGTGTGGCGCCGACTCTTGCCGGTGCGGACGGCGGCGGGGGAAGAAACCCGGCAGGGCTTCTGTTTGCGGCAGGCGTTGTCAGCAAGGGTGACGGCGACTGCTTTCTCTCACCGGAGGTACACACCTCTATTACCGGCGGCGGTGGGCAGGCCGGACAGGGCTATCCCTGTGTGCTTACCGCGGGCTTCTGCGGAAATGCCAGCGCCGATGCGAGAGGAATCGGCTATCAGGCGGAGTGCTCACCCACCATTAAAACCGGCACGGCCCCATCGGTACTGTGCCTCAACGATCAGGGCGGCAGTCAGATGCACTGTACCGAGGATATCACCGGCACCCTCCGCGCACAGGAGCATGGACACCAGCCGCTGGTGTTTGACAACCACGCACAAGATTCCCGCTTTACCGGACCGGTGGATGTGTCGCAGACAGTATCCGCAGGCTTCGGGCAGGGCGGGAACAATCAGCCGCTGGTCATGGCGACCCAGCAGGGCGGCGCTGAAATTGGCGAGGGCATCTGCCCGACCATTACGGCAAGTGCCGGGATGAGTGGCAATAATCAGCCGGTATTATTTGAAAATCACGGCATTGACAGCCGCTACACCGGCCCCCATGCAGTAGCGCCCACCATGTCCGCCCGGATGGGAACAGGCGGCAATAATGTTCCGCTGGTGGGCAGTGCCGTTGCCTTTTCGCTGGATTCCAAGGAATCCAACAGCATGAAATCAGCAAATCCCCATTCGGGATGCCGGGAAACGGAGGTTGCCAGAACCATTGACACAACCAGCCCCGATCCCAGCAAGAACCAAGGCGGCATTGCTATTTTGCAGGAAACCATCTGCATTGCCGGAAACACCATCGACCGGGAGCCGGAAAACGGCGGCAACGGCCTCGGCTGTCAGCCGGACATCAGCTACACCATTACAACCAGCGACCGGCACGCAGTGTGTGAGCCATACCAAGAGGTGGTGGGCGCGCTTTGCCGTGGAGATGAGAAAGGCATCGGCAGCCAGTATGTCAGTCAGAACAAATGCATTGTGGAAAGGCGCAACCTCATCCGCAGGCTTACCCCTCTGGAATGTGAACGGCTCCAAGGTTTTCCCGATGGCTGGACGCTAATTCCGGGGGCATCTGACAGCGCCCGGTATAAAGCTCTTGGAAATAGTGTGGCGATACCCTGCGTGGACTTTGTCCTCCGAGGCATCGCTTATTTTTTACGAAAAATCTATGAGGAACAGGAGGGATCACCCCGATGTACATCTACCCCGACAACTTAAAATCAAAGGCGACCCTGTGGCTGTGGGATCTGCGGGACATCGGAATCATCGGCATCGAATGCCTGATTTCTGTCTTTGCCCTCTCCCGGCTGGGCTGGCTGCCGCCCATTGTTCTGACGGCGGTCTATGCCTTTTTATCCATCCGCTTCGAGGATGTGAGCATCCTTGACTTTATCCGCTACGCCGTCGCTTTCTTCTTTGGCAAGCAGCAGACCTACGAATGGAGGGGATGAATATGAACAGAAAAAAGAAACAGGAGGCCAGAGAAAAAGCCTCCACCCGCCAGCTCATGGGCATTGATGGCATCACCGCCCACAGCCTTGTAACGCCCCACGGTGAGCTGGTGTTTTTTATGATTAAACCGACCAATATCAGTGTTTTGTCTGAGAGCAGCGTGGGGGCAAGAATCTACGCTCTTATGAATGTTCTCAAGGGCATTGCTGAAATTGAAATGCTGTGCCTGAACAGCCGGGAAAACTTCGAGGACAATAAGAGTTATCTCAAAGCAAGAATGGATGCCGAGCAGAATCCTGTCATCCGAAAACTGCTGGCACAGGATCAGACCGCCCTTGACCGTATGCAGGTGCAGATGGCAACGGCAAGGGAATTTCTAATCATCATCCGGCTGAGAAATGAAAAGGAACGCGATGTTCAGCCCTACCTCTCCCGCATCGAAAAGAGCCTTAAGGATCAGGGCTTCACGGTGCGCAAGGCGGGTGAATCGGACATCAAGCGCCTGCTGGGTGTCTATTATGAGCAGAATGTCACAACGGAACAATACGAGGATTATGACGGAGAAAGGTGGGTGATTTTCGGTGAGTAAAAACAGAAAAAGAGAAAAATCAGTGCCGCAGGAGGATGCAAAAATCAAGGATTTCCTTGACATGATCGCTCCGGGCATCATCAAATTCAACACCGACCACTTCATATGCGGCAACACCTACCGCTGTGTGTGGGTGCTGCGGGAATATCCCACAGCTACCGAGGAACAGGCCATCCTGCGCCACCTCGGAGAAAAGGACGGCGTGACCCTGCGCATCTACACCCGTCAGGTAACGGCGGCCGAGGAAAAGAAGATCATCCACAATGCCGCCAATAAAAACCGCATGGATAAGAGCAGCAC
>CALLQM010000187.1 GCA_938014855.1 uncultured Clostridia bacterium
TATAGGCAATTGCTGCATAGCCTACGAATACAACGCCGCTGTATCCGGAAACGTGGTGGGAAATACCGGAGACCCACCATGGAATTTTACCGCCGCCGGTAAAGAAATCGTCTGATGTTTTGACGTGCTTTTTTGACTGATGACCAATCCAGACCATCCAGCCGAAAAATGCCAATACCATTATGTAGTCTAACCAATGCATAAACCGCGCCTCCTCTTTTTAACACCTCATAAAAATTATTTAAAGCTGTTTTGCCTTAAAGCCATCTAACTTTGCCCTTAAACTTTTCAGTAAACTGATTGTTCCACTCGTCTCCGCCTGGGCAGTTTCCGCTTCGCCAAATCGGAACCTCAATGCCCTTTTCGCCCAAATATGCCGCAGTGTACATCATTAATGTGTTGAGCACATATGCATTTGCAAAAGTGGACATGGCGCCCATTTTTTGTGGTATACCGCTGATTTCGCAGACAGCATCTCCCGATTGAACTTTGCAGTCAATGTAATAATCGCAGATTTCGTACAAGTTCTGCTTACTGGGATGACGTGCAACATGGTCTTTTGGAGTGGATTTTGCATGTTCAACAGAAGTAACCGCAATCGTGGTTGCTCCGAGCTTTTTGGCTTCTAAAGCCGCATCAACGCAAGCAGTATTAATTCCGTAAGCATTTACGATAATGAGCATGTCGCCTTTGCCAATGCCGTTATCATCAATTACAATTTTTCCATAACCGGGTGTGCGTTCAATTTGCATAGAGCGCAGGGCCCCATTGGAAAGCAATGTTCCCTCATCCAAAATTGCACTGATATGCATCAGCCCGCCGGCGCGGAAAAAGATTTCCATAGCTCCAAGGTTTGAATGCCCGCCAGGTCCGTAAATATAAACCAGCTTGTCTTTGGCAATATGATCCGCTAAAACTTTTGCAACCTTCTTAATCGATTCTGTTTGATCTTCCTTAATTGCGTTTAGGTGTTCCGTAATGCAGGAAAGATACTCTTTCATAATGTCTGACTGTGTGTTCATATCTTTACCTTCTTTCTAATTTATCAGAAAATTGTTTCTGTAACTTTCTATAGAATAGCAGAATAAATCTTTTTTGTAAATTCGCATTTGTTACAATTATTCATGTATTAATTGTATCAGTTAGCTATGTATAGGTGTTTGTATCAATAAATAATATGCATTTTTAACATATATGAGCGCTATATTTTGTAATACGCAGAAAATAGCATTAAGAAACAGAATAGAATGCGTTCACTTATGTTAACATGTGTTCTATTAAAACCGCATTCATATTATCCATAATATATTGATTCTTTTCTTGTTGCATTTTACCTAAAAGCAAAATTTTAATATATTTTAAATTGACATAAGTGACAAATATGGTTTACAATGATAATAAATATGATTGATTTATAAAAGGAGCCATACTATGTTCGATCAAATTAAAATACAGAAACAATATAGAAACCTAATTGAGAACGATTTTATGATGTTTTGGGAAAAAGCATTTGATACACAGCATGGCGGCATCTACACTTGCTACTCCAACGATGGAAGCAAACAACTTTCAAACGACAAATATGTTTGGTCACAGGGACGGATGTTGTGGATTCTATCTCGGCTTTGTGAAATGCATGACCGCCAAATTGTCCGTATTGATCAACGCGGGTATGAAGTACAGGCAGACAAAACCTATCAATTTATTCGTGATCATGCTCTTTTACAAAAAGGCGGCGTCTGTGCATATCTGCTTTCCCAAAGCGGAGAAAAGAAAGAATCCATACCCGGCAAAGGTTTTTACACCAGTTATTTTGTCGACTGCTTTGTTATAATGGGCTTTATGGAATACGGTCGCGTTTTTGGACATCGTGAGCCTGTCGAAAACGCATTAAAAATCTACGACAAGATGATGGATTATCTCAAACGAGGCGATATCCGTTCCGAGCCGTATCCCGTAAAATCAGAAATGAAAGCACACAGTCTTCCCATGATTTTATGCAATGTTTGTGATGTGAGTATTGGTGCGCTTCGGCGATTTGAACATCCAAGAACAAAAGAATTTGAGGATGCAGGAAAACTCTATGCCAATGATGTGCTAACCAAGTTCTACGACCCAAAAATCGGGCTGATACGTGAAATGATTACTGATGTTCCAGAGTATCAAGACTCGATCTTAACCCGTCACATTGCCCCCGGGCATGCGTTGGAAGATATGTGGTTTTGTATGAATATGGTTGGAAAGAATCCGGAATTGGAAGAAAGGATTTATACGATTGTAAAAAACAGCATGGCAATTGGCTGGGACGAACAATATGGCGGGCTTTATCGTTTTGTTGATCGAAATGGCGGTATACCTCACGGAAAAACACTAAACGACCCGTATGAAAAACTGCTGGTTGATACATGGGACACAAAGTTGTGGTGGGTCCACTCCGAAGCGCTCTATATTACACTTCGCAGTTTCATTCAGACGCAAGACGAAACGTTTTTAAAACTCTATCAAAAACTAGAAGACTATGTGTTTTCCGTTTTCCCCAATCCAAACCGTGAAATTGGCGAATGGATTCAAATACTTGCCAGAGATGGAAAACCGCTCAATAAAGTGGTTGCTTTGCCGGTGAAAGATCCCTATCATATCCTGCGCAACAGCATGCTGATTTTGGAACTTTTCGCATAAAAATACCCGCGCGGCAACACCGCGCGGGTACTAAAATGCATGTATTATTTTTGTGTGGATTCTCGAATAATCAGCTTTGGTTCCAAACGGATGGAAACCATTCGCTTGTCTCCTTCTATCATTTTAAAAAGTAAATCAGATGAATATTTTCCCAGATCATAAGCGCTTTGATCAATCGTCGTAATGGCGGGACACATCATTTTGCTGAATGGAATGTTATCAAACCCAACAACCGCCATCTCATCCGGGATCTGCACCCCTTCTTTACACAATTCTTTCGTAACACCAATGGCAAACATATCATTAATGCAAAAAATTGCAGATGGGCGTTTTTTTAATGCCATCAAATATTTTACAGCACGGCGTCCCGACTGAAACTCATAGAGTTCTTCGCTGTCGCTTTCGGTTTGTTCAATAAAGATATAATCTTCATTTATGGGAATATCGTGTTCCCTTAACCACTCTTTATATCCCTGCAGTAGCTTGCGGCGGCTTGATCGGGTCAGCGGCGCCGAAACAAAAGCAATATCACGATGTCCAAGTTCATAAAGATGCTCCATCGCAAGCTGTGCGCCCGCAGTAAAATTAAAACTGGTTCGACTGCATTCCTGTGCAACATCCTGTTCCATTGCGACAACAGGGACTTCTTGTTTTTGTATACTGCGAATAATTTCACCACTTGCATCAATGCTGGCAATTAAAATGCCTTTTACACGTTTTTTCAGTAATCGACTAACATTTTCTTGTTCGATTGCAATATCTCGGTAAGAATTGCACAGCACCAAATGATACCCTTCGTTCATTGCGACATCTTGAATTCCCTGCAAAAGAGTTGTGTAATAGTAATTGGATAGATTTGGAATAATCACACCGATTTCATCGTTTTCACTGCTCTTTTGGTTTTTTATTGCAGCAGTAAAAATATAGTTTAATCGTGTGGCTGTTTCATTTACTTTTCTGCGTGTTTCTTCGCTCACCGGATAATCACTTTTACTGAGTACACGAGAAACCGTTGCTACTGAAAATCCGGATTCACGAGCAATATCATAAATAGTAGTTTTTTTGTTACTCAATCGTTCCACCCTATCATTTCTTTCTGTTTATAGAAACAATATTTATTTGTTTCTATAAACATAGTATACTGTATTTCTATTAAATTGCAATCATTTTTAAATCAAAATTTATAAATAAAGGGGATAATTTGTTATGAAAAGGTATTTAACAAACGGCAACATCATACTTCCTACCCGCATTCTTCCTAACGGATGGATCGAAATTACCGGAACAAAAATAACCGCCATCGGGAGCGGAAATTGTCCGGCTAAAGCGGACTGTGAAATAATCGATGCACAGGGACGTTATATTTCCCCCGGCTTTATCGACATACATGTGCATGGCGGCGGCGGACATGAATTTATGTGTGAATCACCCGAAACCATCCAAAAAATCTGTGCGGCACATGCCCGCTGCGGAACTACATCCATTCTTCCAACAACCTTCGCCGCTCCAATGCAAGACATCCTAATCACGATCGATGCCGTGAAAGAGGCTCAAAAAATCACTACTGAAAGCAATATTCTAGGTGTACATCTTGAGGGACCCTATTTCGCCCAATCTCAGCGGGGAGCGCAAAATCCGGAACATATCCTAACACCAAAACCAGAAGAGTACATCCCTCTGCTTGACCGATGGGATGGAATACGGATTGTTGGGGCTGCTCCTGAAGTAGATGGTGCACTGGAGTTTGGACAAGAATTGCACCGTAGGGGAATTACGGCATCCATTGCCCACTCAGATGCGGATTGGGACGACATTGTTGCTGGAATGGAAAACGGCTATACCGATGTAACACATATCTATTCCGGCTGTTCCATGGTACATAGAGTCAACGGCTACCGAATCGCCGGCATTGTAGAAGCAGGACTTTATTTTAATGACTTAAGCGTTCAAGTCATCGCTGACGGTAAACATCTGCCTGCATCACTGTTAAAGCTGATTTATCGGTGCAAAGGTCCTGATAAGATTTCTTTGATTACCGATGCGTTATTTGCGGCAGCAGCGGATTACCCGGAGGGCAAACTTATCAAACAAAAAAACGGCATGGAAACACTTTTAGAAGACGGCGTGATGAAATTGCCCGACCGACAAGCATTTGCCGGAAGCATTGCAACCACTTCCCGGCTTGTACATAATATGATCGAGCTTGCCGGCGCTGATCTTGTGAGTGCAGTTAAAATGGCTACCTGCACCCCAGCCCGTGTCATTCATGCGGATGACCGTAAAGGCCGGATTGCTGTTGGCTATGATGCTGATTTGCTCGTTATTGATGATCAAATCAATGTATATAAAACGATTGTTATGGGTAATACCGTTTTTACAAATTCAAGTGATTCATAAAAAATATAGTCAACTTCAGTCAAAACAATCCATCTAAAATGCTGAATAAAAAGCGACCAATTCCGTAAGAATTGATCGCTTTTTTTCTGTTTTGTAAAGCCTGTATGTAACCTAATGACGCTGTATTTGTTCAAATTGAAAAGACTTGTAGTGTATGGATATATGTTCTCCAGGTCTAGCAACAAATTCAATAAGAGCCGTGTCATCAAAGTCTTTTTGTGTTTCTTTGGTTGTAAATGTATTTACGGCTGATGTTGTCGTAAAACTAGCACTCTTACCGTTTCCGATTTTAATAATATCTTTATTATTAAATATATAGTTAATTGGTACCATAGAAGCGCTAAACGAACGATCACGGTAAAATGTAATAATTGCCGGTGGATTTAAAAACCCATCCGTAATGTCCGGAACGATTTGCCCGTCTTTTAGAACAGTTGGTATAAGGTCTGCTTTTTTAACAGCCATTTTTTTCGCAGCCTTTCCTGCAATGTGCTCACTTACAAGATTGGACAGAAAGTAGGCAGTTGCTCCAATAAAATAAGCCCCACAATAGCTAATAAAACATGATCGACCTTTAGCACGACCATTAAAATAGCAAAGTATCCAATCATACGAATGATTACATTTGCAAGGGTAGCACAAATGTTGTTCTTGTAATATCTATAAAACAGTGTGAAGCATCTCCAAATTATATGTGATTTTTGTTGTTATAAATACATATCTGCTTTTTCTTAATGTATGAAACTATAATACCCACCGTGCAGATGATTGCTGTACCTATATTAATGAAAATGATATTATCAAGCCCGAGCTTAAATCCTAACTCAAAAATCGGTATGAGTATGATCGGTACTCTTAAACTTTCACCGCTGTATGCCAAATATATTGTAGCGGCAGATATAAGCAATACGATTATAAATAGATGCAGCCATGATTTTGCTGCCTCTATAATTGTGCGATTGCGCATAATTACATCGGAGCCAGAAATTTTTTCGCGTAATAAGCTGTCTAAATTTTCTGCATTTGAATTGCTGATTTCGATTTCAGCTTCACGTTTTTTCTTCTTATCGTTGTAATACGTAAATTTATAGGTCTCTGATGAAACATCCCTTTTTACCGATACTATTTGATCGTATGAAATAACTCCTTGGGTATTTTCTGTTTGAAATCCGTCTGAAAAAAATCTACAATTTTTTTCTTCTAATATTGTCTGCATAATGTCCCTCCAAAATGTAAATAACCTGTAACATTTTATCATGATTTCTTAAAATTGTAAATAAATTTTTAACAATCTTTTTTATGTTATCAAACAATGATGTGAAAGATATTGTAGCGAAATAAAGTACATTGACGGCAATGTTTATGATAACTGAGTGATCGTTCCACAGGCAGATGAATAGCACAAAGGACGCGCAGGTTTTACACCGCGCGTCCTTTTATACATGAAATGTCAGTGAACATTTAATCTATGGGTGCAGAGGATGCAAGCCAATGAATCTACAAACAACTCCTATTGAAATCCATAAAACAAATGTGATACGTGCAACTTTACCATATTGAAGGATTGATTTTTTTATATCGTCCAATTCATTTGATGAACCTAAAAGTTTCACATCTTTTTTACTTAAGGAGATTGGAAAAGCATCATAATGCTTACAATTATTCATAAAATTCCAATATTCATTTTCATATTTGGGAATCATATATCGCTTTAGCTTTTTTGTAAATAAATATTTTTGTAGATACATAATAATCAGTAATATAATAAATGCGGTGGCACTTGTGTGTGCACCGTCGCTAGAATGATTGCTGCCTTTGACGCCGGAACATATTTTTGTGCAGTCGTCTGCA
>CALLQM010000188.1 GCA_938014855.1 uncultured Clostridia bacterium
CGGGCGATTTGATCTCGCCCTGCCGTCGATTGCTGGTGATTGCCTGTGAAGACAGCGGTCTAGCTTATCCGCAGGCTGTATCCATTGTGAAGTCCTGTGTGGATACTGCGATGCAGCTAGGACTGCCGGAAGCACGCATCCCGCTGGCTGAGGCGGTAATTTTGCTGTGCACCAGCCCCAAGTCCAATTCTGCCATCTGCGCAATCGATGAGGCAATGGCGGATGTGAAAAGTGGAAAGTCAGGTGAAATTCCTGCACATCTGCGCGACGGGCATTACAGCGGCGCGAAAAAGCTCGGGCATGCCGTCCATTATCAATATGCGCATGATTACCCCAATCATTATGTCAAACAGCAGTATCTGCCGGATGCGCTGAAAGACCGCGTTTATTATCGTTTTGGCAGTAATAAGCTGGAATCTGTGGCAAAAGCTTACCGCGACAAGATCAAGCGGGAGGCGCAGTAAAAGGAAAAGCCGCCCCCTGTATAATGGGGGCGGTATTTTTAATGATATGTAGGAGGTTTAAAAACCGTTTCAATTAATCGGTCGGAGCATTCCGGTGAATAGCGCCATCTGTCCAAATGTCCTTGTGTGATAAAATAGGGAGAGGGTGCCGTTCGATAGGTTGCATCAAATGCGTCGACAATGATTAATTTTGCTTTCATTTTTTCAGGAATCAAGCTCTTAATATAAACACTGGCATGCTGTCCAACGCTGACATCTTCGCGCGGCTCTGCCAGACCGGCAAGGTTCGGAGTTAATTCAACAAAGATACCGTAATCTTCAATTGAGCGGATGATTCCTGCCACAGTTTCTCCGGGAGAGAACAGTGCGGCATTTTCGCTCCAAGTACCCAGAAGTTCTTTATGGGTCAGCGAAATGCGTCCGTCTGCTTCAAGTGCGCGCACGACGGCTTTGATATCCTGTCCGGGGCGGAACCGATCCCGAGGATGCGATATGCGGCTGATGGAAATTGCGTCAATTGGGATGAGGGATGGAATGCCGCATCCGATATCGACAAAACAGCCAAACGATTCCAGATGAGTGACTTTGGCGTCGATGATATCACCGGGCGTGAGCTTGCTTATGTAATTTTCCATGCACTCCTGCTGAACGACGCGCCGAGATAACATCGGAACGACCGTGCCATCTTCTTGACGGGTCAGCTCGGTGATTTTATAGCAGACGGGTTTATTCACTTTGGAAATAATCGCGATATCGCGGGTAGTGCCTTCCGCAATGCCAAGCGCACCTTCAACACGCGGAATAATGCCCCGAAATGCGCCCATGTCCACAATCAAGTTGTGCTGTGCGTCGCAGATGACGGCGCGGCTTTCAAGAATTTTTCCGGCGGAGCAAGCTTCCTGCAAGGCTGAGACCGAACGAAACGTCTGCCGATTCGTCATTGCATCCGCCAACATACCTTCTGGTTTATAATTTGACATTTTATTACCCCTCCTCTTTGCACATGTCCTATCTTATGCGTTTGCCTATGGGAATTATGCGCTGGACAGCGTTTTGGGAGAGAAAAGTGAAATATTTTAATTAGAATTCTTGCGTTAATAGATAGATACCTGTATAATAATAGATTGTAATATTCTGTAAGAATGGGGGGAGCTCGTTGGATATCCGGGTGGGTGATGTTCTGACTATGAAAAAACCGCATCCGTGCGGAGAAAACCAGTTTACCGTGGGTCGTGTTGGGATGGACTTTCGCATCCGGTGCAATGGATGCGGCCATGAGGTCATGGTTCCACGGGTAAAAGTAGAAAAAAGCATTAAAAAAGTGATCCGGGATGGCGTGGAGATCGAAAAGAATGCGCTCCGGGAATCACATTTGTAGCGGGACTGTATGTTAGACCGCTTTTGTGATTTTAAATTAAAGGAGTTCATTTATGTTTGATAAGTTAGAATCTGTTGCCGCTCGTTATGAGGAAATTAACCACAGGCTGATGCAACCCGATGTGGTGAATGACCAAAAAAAATATACGGAATTAATGAAAGAATATAAACACCTGACTCCGATTGTTGAGAAATTTAAACAATATCAAACAGCAAAACAGAACTACCAGGATGCTCTGGAAATGCTGGAAGAAGGAGACAAGGAACTGCGCGAACTGGCGCAGGAGGAGTACGACACCAACAAAGAGAATATGGAAACCATTGCGCAGGAACTGAAAATACTGCTTCTGCCGCAGGATCCCAACGACGATAAAAACGTAATTGTGGAAATTCGTGGTGGAGCCGGTGGAGAAGAAGCGGCGCTGTTTGCCAACAGCTTGTTCCGCATGTATTCCATGTATGCGGATTCTGTGGGTTGGAAGTGCGAAGTGCTCAGTTCCAACGAGACTGAGCTTGGCGGCTATAAGGAAATCAGTTTCTCCATTAACGGTGAAAATGCGTATTCCAGACTCAAGTTTGAAAGCGGCGTGCATCGTGTACAGCGTGTTCCGGAGACCGAAACGCAGGGTCGTGTTCACACTTCCACGGTTACGGTTGCAGTTTTGCCGGAAGCAGAAGATGTGGAACTGGAAATCGACCCGAAAGATCTGCAGATCGACGTGTTCCGCTCCAGTGGAGCGGGCGGACAGCATGTTAATAAAACGTCTTCTGCAATCCGTGTTACCCACCTTCCAACCGGTATGGTCGTAGAGTGTCAGGATGAACGCAGTCAATTTAAAAACAAAGACAAGGCGCTCAAGGTGCTTCGTTCCCGCTTGCTCGATATTAAGGTTCGGGAACAAAATGATAAAATCGCATCAGAACGTAAATTACAGGTTGGTACGGGCGACCGTTCCGAACGAATCCGCACATATAACTACCCGCAGGGGCGCATGACCGATCACCGCATCGGGCTGACGCTTTATAAATTAGATTCCATTTTAAACGGAAATTTGACTGAACTGCTGGATGCATTGATCACCTTTGATCAGGCAGAAAAATTGCAGGCTTCGGGAGATGCATAAACACTTGTTGTTTCTTGTCCGCCATAGCGGAAGTCAAAACAACTAGACGTCAAAATTAATGGAGATGTAACTTTGCAGACCAAATTATTAACCATTACAAATACAGCAAACGATGAAGACGTTTTAAACGAAGCGGCGGACCTGCTTCGGGAAGGGCATCTTGTAGCGATCCCGACCGAAACTGTTTATGGATTGGCGGCGAATGCGCTGGATCCCAAAGCCTCGTCGGCAATTTATGCGGCGAAAGGCCGCCCAAGCGACAATCCGCTGATTGTTCATGTGTCCGATATATCCGAAATTCCGCCGCTTGTAAAGCATGTTCCGGATGCACTTTATAAGCTGGCGGAAGCGTTTTGGCCGGGACCCATGACGGTAATTATGGAAAAATCCGATGCAGTCCCCGATGAGACATCGGGCGGCTTGGATACCGTTGCAATTCGCATGCCGTCACATCCGGTTGCTTATGAAATTATCCGGCGGGCAGGCGTGCCGCTTGCGGCGCCGTCGGCAAATTTGTCCGGCTCACCAAGTCCGACCTGTGCACAGCACTGCATTGACGATTTGACCGGACGCGTTGATGCAATCGTAGACGGCGGCGCATGTGAAGTGGGCGTGGAGTCCACCGTTTTGACTCTTTGTACAACTCCGCCCGCGATTCTGCGGCCGGGTGCTGTCACGCTGGAAATGCTTAAGGAAATCTTACCGGACATCACGGTGGATCCGGGAGTATTTCATCATCTTTCGGATGACCGAAAAGTCGTGTCGCCGGGGATGAAATATAAACACTATTCACCCAAAGCACGCGTAGTGCTTGTGCGCGGAGAACAAGCGAAATTTAAAAAATTCATTTCCGAACAGCCTGGAAAATTCGGGGTTTTATGTTTTACGGAAGATGAACCATATGTAACCCAACCGTATATTGTTTATGGGAAGCAGGAAGACGCGGCGTCGCAGGCTAAGCATTTATTTGATGCACTGCGCGAAGTGGATAAAGAGCAGATGAAACTCGTGTATGTGCGGGTAGCCGATGACCAGGGAATTGGGCAGGCGGTTTATAATCGGCTTTTGCGTGCCGCAGGTTTTGAAGAAATCAAGCTTTGAAATAGATAGGAGGCTGGCAATGTGAATGAAGCAGAAACAATGGTGGTTGGGCTGACGGGTCAGACAGGAGCAGGAAAATCCACACTCAGCCGAATGTTTGCTGAACATGGCTATGAAGTAATTAATGCAGATGCGGTAGCGCGGGAAGCGATGGAAACATCAAATCTCTGCCTTTCCGATCTCGTTTTGGAGTTTTCTACAGAAGTCATTCATCCCGATGCAACGCTCAATCGCGAAAAGCTGGCCGCCATGTGTTTTGGTGATAAAAAAAAGCTGCACCGCTTAAATGAAATCACGTTTCCGTACATCATTGAAGCGATCACGCATAAACTAAATGATGCAGTAGAGCGCGGTGTTGCAACGGTCGTTTTGGATGCGCCGACATTATTTGAATCCGGATTGGATAAGAAATGCAATGTGGTGGTTGCCGTGATAGCCAAAGAGGAACTGCGGCTTGCACGCATCATCAACAGGGATTCGATGACGGAAGAAGATGCAATGCGTCGAATCAAAGCGCAGAATCCGGACGACTTTTACATTTCACGCGCGGATGAAGTGATCTATAACGATCAAGAAATGAATGAACTGCGTTTGGCATTTATTGAATTGTGTGAAAGACTGGATAACAAAACCTATCATAAACATGGGGAGCCAAAAGAAACTACGGAAGAAACCGTGGAACAAACTACGGAAGATATTACCGAGGAAACCACTGAGGATACCGGAACATTCGACGAATTAAAATCTTGATCATCGGAGGGGACTGATATCAAAAGCATTCAAAAAAACTTACTGGAACTGTTTTTGATCATTTTGGTGGTTTTTGGTGCAATACTGGCCGCCCGTTTTGGGTTTCATCAGTATTACCAAAGTGCGTATCCTATGAAATATTCACAGCTGATCGATGAAGCCTGCGCCGAAAAAGGGCTGGATCGGGCATTGGTTTATGCGGTTGTGCGCACAGAGAGCGGCTTTAATCCGGACGCGGTTTCCCCGGTGGGCGCGCGCGGACTGATGCAGCTGATGCCGGATGCATTTGACTGGGTGCAGATGCGGCGGGGCGTAACAACAGCGCTCGATCATGACTTACTATTTGATCCAGCTGTCAATATTGATTACGGAACCGATATGTTAAAACTGCTTGAAAATGAGTTTTCCTCGCAGGATAACATATTATGTGCCTACCATGCCGGTTGGGGCAGTGTAAAAAAATGGCTTGCGGATGACGAATATTCGCCGGATGGTGAAAATGTCAGCACAATTCCATTTGCGGATACTGCCGCTTATGTAAAAAAAGTGAACAAGACGATTGAAATATATCGCAGACTATATAATTTATAGGGAGGAATCATAGTGGAAAAAGAAAAGACGCAAGGCGAACTGCTTCAGGATAAATTATTGCTGAACCGCAAAAACATGGGTATGACAAACGATGAAGCCGCCGAACAAGCCGCACAGGACTTTTGCGAGCCGTATAAAACATTCCTGGACCGCAGCAAAATGGAGCGGGAAGCGGTTTCGACCATGATTGAAATGGCAGAAGCCGAAGGCTATACGGAATTTGACCACAGCAAAAAATATCAGCCGGGCGACCGCGTTTATCGCAACAACCGCGGGAAAGCCTTACTGCTTGCGACCATCGGGACAAAACCGATTACGGACGGCGTACGCATCATGGCAAGCCATATCGACTCGCCGCGTCTGGATTTAAAACCGGTTCCTGTTTATGAAGAAGCACAGCTTGCGCTGTTTAAAACCCATTATTATGGCGGAATCAAACGGTATCAATGGGCGGCGATTCCTCTGGCACTACATGGAGTGATCGTCAAAAAGAATGGTGAAACGCTTCACGTCGCGCTTGGCGAACAAGAAGACGATCCCGTCTTTACCGTAACCGACCTACTGCCGCATCTTGCCGCGGAACAGATGAAACGTACGCTCAAAGATGGCATCAAAGGCGAAGAACTCAATGTACTGATCGGATGCCGCCCGTTCAAAGATGACAAGGCAAGTGAGAAAGTCAAGCTCAATATCATGAATATGCTGTATGAAAAATACGGAATTGTGGAAGCGGACTTCCTCTCTGCGGAACTGGCAATGGTTCCGGCTTTCAAAGCACGGGATATTGGTTTTGACCGCTCTATGATTGGTGCATACGGTCATGATGACCGCGTTTGTGCGTATACTTCTTTGATGGCAACTTTGGAAATCAAAAATCCTCCCTATACCACAGTGACGGTGTTTGCTGATAAAGAGGAAACAGGTTCGGATGGAAATACCGGTCTAAATTCTTATTATCTCAAATATTTTGTGGCGGATTTGGCGGCACAGCAGGACGTCGATGCTCGTCATGTTTTATCCAATTCTTCCTGCCTGTCCGCAGATGTGAATGCTGCATTTGATCCAACATTTGGGGATACCATGGAAAAACGCAACAGTGCATATCTAAACTACGGTGTTGTTGTAACCCAGTATACCGGTGCGGGCGGAAAGTATGGCACAAGTCAGGCAACCGCGGAGTTCATGGCAAAAATCCGCAATATGCTGGACAAGGAATCTATTTCTTGGCAGACCGGCGAACTTGGAAAAGTTGACGGCGGCGGCGGCGGAACCGTTGCAAAATATGTTGCAAAATTAAACGCAGACGTTGTGGATGTGGGT
>CALLQM010000189.1 GCA_938014855.1 uncultured Clostridia bacterium
AAAACAATGGCGTTAGAAATTGTATATAATTTGCAATTACAGTTATTGGATGCAGCTTTCTGCTTGTGGGGGCGGCACCGCCGCTGAGACATCCGATGCAGGGAATGTACCATCCAGTACCACAGCGGAAAATAGTTCGTCCGAAAGTGCTGCATCAACCGGGGATGAAAGTTTTACACCATCTGGAAAAGTTGAAAACGATATGAAAGCTACGCTCACTTTTGCCGCATGGGATACAACTGCCATAACTCTTTATGATGCGTTGGATCTTGAGGGTCGTTTTCAGAAGTATTACCCGAATGTCACCATAGAGATCGAGCAGTCTAAGGATGACAGCGAGTATTGGCAGAGCATGCAGATCCGTGCATCCGCGAATCAACTGCCTGATGTTATGTATAATAAACCGTTTACACTTTCACGTTATCAAGAATATCTGCTTGATTTGTCCGACGATTTAGCGCCGGAAATTGCGAACAACATGCTGGCCGAGGGCTATGCATTGAACGGTAAGGTGCTTGGCCTTCCGGAAAAGAGTTTGGGCGACTACATATTCTATTGGGAGGATATGTTTAAAGAGGCAGATGTAGAAGTGCCTACCACTTGGAACGATTTTATTGAAGCATGTAAGAAATTGCAGCAGCATTTTGGTGCTGAGGACCCGAATTATTCCGCAATTGCAATCGGTGCAAAAGATGAATGGCCAACTTATCCATTTATGGAATTTATGCCTTCTCTTATTTCAGGCAACGGTCAAAACTGGAACACAATGGCGTCGCAAGATGCTCCTTTTGCAGAAGGAACCGATATCAAGATTGCTTACAATAAAATATATGATCTGTTTACTGCCGGCGTTTGTGGAAAAGATCCGCTTGGAATCGGACAAGATCAGGCAGTTGGACTGTTTGCTCAACACAAATCCAGTATTATTGCGGCAGGTCCGTGGTGCCTTACCAATATTAATGAGGCAAACCCGGATATTACCGGACTGTCAACTTTCTATCTTCCGGTTCGGGACAGTGAGTCCGACGAATTTAACACCATTGCACAGGGTGATAACTTTATGGGTGTAACCACTCACAGTGAAAATCCTGAGCTGGCAAAAGATTTTATCCGCTTCTATTTTAGTGAAGCATGGTATCCGGATTATATTGCTGCCATTGGCGATGATTCTACTATGAAAAACTTCCCAAAAGAAAAGGATCCTGTTTTGGCAGCGGCTGATGAAAAACAGCCAAATGCAAACATCGTTATGTATGATGGCGGCGGCGATGACTTCCAGGCAATTCAAGCTGAAGTAAAGTTTGATTATAAAAAACTTGGAGCACAGATGTTTGTTCCCGGTTTTGACCTTGCTTCTGAGCTTACCAAATTAGATACCGATTGGGCGGCTGCCCGTACATCGCTTGGCATTTCATAAAAGCATGAACAAAGGGCAGGCTTTAATGCCTGCCCTTTCTTTTGGACTTGCACCAGTTTTAGTACTAGTTTAATTTACATATGAGGGTGATTGTATGAAAAATCAAAGTCTTGCCAGGCAGCGAACGCAATTTATTGTGGTGTCTTTGGTAGTGCCGGTAATTCTTCTTCTTATTTTTATTGTTTATCCGGCTTTGGATTTGGTTGGAATGAGTTTCACAAATTGGGATGGTCTATCCTCAACACGTACGTTTGCTGCTTTCGATAATTATAAAAAAATGTTTGAGGATCAAGACCTTTGGCTGTCTTTACGCAATAACTTTATCTATTTCTTTGTTCATTTATTGGCCATTCCGGTTGAATTGGCCATTGCAGTCATGCTTTCCACGAAGATGCGTGCTGCTAGGTTTTTTAAATCCATGACATTTTTGCCCTACGTTGTGAACGGAGTTGCAATATCGTATGCATTTTCCTATTTTTTTTCACCAATTAACGGCGGCTTTAACGCCATTCTTTCGCTTTTTGGATTGGAAAACTGGATACATAGCTGGCTTTCGGATGAAAGCATCGTAAACTATGTTTTGTCATCGGTATCAATTTGGCGATTTTCCGGATATCATATCATCTTATTCTTATCTGCTTTGACCTCTATTCCTGAAGATATTATTGAGGCCGCCACAATTGACGGTGCGAATGCTTGGAATAAGTTTTGGAATATTCAAATTCCCAGTATTGCTTTAGTAGTGGATTTTATTTTGTTTGATAATGTACGGGGCGCACTTCAAGTTTTCGAAATACCGTTTATTATTACCAACGGCGGTCCCGGTTACGCTTCTTCAACGTTTACGCTTTATACCATTAATACAGCATTTCAGTATCGAAATTTTGGACTCGCAAGTACAATGGCTGTCGCAATTATGTGTTTGATTATTGTTGTACACTGCATCCAGTCTTTTTTGGTGGGTGGAGTAAGGCGGCATAACAATCAAAAGTATGTTGAATCCGAGCATTCCAAAAAGAAGGAGGTCAAGGCATGAACCACTCAGTCAAGCGCAGTCGGAATATCGCCAATATCTGCAAAATCTTGATATGCATCGTTTTAGTGGTGATTGTGCTGACACCGATCCTTATAACGCTGTTTGCATCATTAAAAGACCGTGCAGGAATGGCGAACACTTCACCGTTGGCTCCTCCAAACGCTTCAACATTTACATTGGAAAACTATATAAAAGTTTTTTCTGATAAAAAATTATATATTGGCTTTAAAAATACGGCGATTATTACAGTTGTCAGCATCTTTTTTAACGTTTTATTTGGTTCGGTGACAGCCTATTGTTTAGAACGATTCCGTTTCAAAGGGCGCAAATTGATCTTTGGAATGTTCTTCTTGGGCATGATGATTCCGACTTTTGTAACAGAAATCTCTCGTTTTAAACTCATAGAAGGTATGGGCTTATACAATACCTTAGGTGCACCGATTATTATTTATGTAGCGTCTGATCTTATGCAGCTTTATATCTATCGTCAATTTATTAGCAAGATATCAGTATCCATTGATGAAAGTGCATTGATTGATGGGTGCAGTTACTATCGACTATTTTGGCAGATTATATTCCCGCTGATGACTCCGGCAACGGCTACGGTTATCATTATTAAGGCGGTCAATATTATCAATGACATGTTTATTCCTTATCTTTACATGCCCAGCAATAAACTAAAAACACTGACGACGTTCTTAATGAACTATTCGAATGCGCAAAAGGGCTCATGGCAGCTTTTAAGTGCCGCCATTATTATTGTACTGATTCCTACGGTACTAATTTACGTAAGATTCCAAAAGCAGGTCATTGGAGGACTTGCAGCCGGTGCAGTAAAAGAATAAAGTGAGGTATATGTGATGAATCAGTTTCATATTGACGTATTGGCAGATCCAAGCATTTATTCAATCAATTGTTTAAAGGCGCATTCTTCCCATACTTTTACCGATGAAAGCGGGCATAGCTTTGACCGAGATCTATGCGGACAATGGTATTTCCACTATGCAGCAACGCCTGAACAAGCTCCACAGGGTTTTGAAAAAGAGGATTTTGACAGCAGCGATTGGAGCACGATTACCGTGCCGGGACACATTCAACTTCAGGGCTATGGAAAGCCGCAATATATCAATACGCCGTATCCATGGGATGGGCATGAGCAGATAGAACCAGGTCAAATACCAAAAACATTCAATCCCACAGGAAGTTATATTCGAACTTTTATGCTGACGGATGAGGATGCACAGCAACCTTGGTTTATTCGGTTTGATGGTGTGGAAAGTGCATTTTCTTTGTGGTGCAATGGAAACTTTGTAGGATATAGCGAAGACAGCTTTACGCCATCCTCTTTTGCGCTGTCTTCCTTTGTGAAGCCTGGAATGAACAAGCTGGCGGTACAGGTCTATCGTTTTAGTAGTGGCAGTTGGCTGGAAGACCAAGATTTTTGGCGGTTTTCAGGTATTTTCCGGGAAGTGGTCTTGTATACCGTTCCTAAAACTCATATTTTTGATGTAGATGCCCAAGCTCAACTGAACCGTAACTACTGCAAAGGAACATTGACGGTAAAATTGCAGATACAGGGCGAGCGTTCAGGAACCGTAGATCTATGTTTGGAAAATCAGACGGTATCTGCCCCAATCATCGGTGACATGGTTATGTTAACGGCTGAAATTGATCATCCACGTCTTTGGAGTGCGGAATGTCCGAATCTGTATGCATATACTTTACGTGTGAAAGATTCCGATGGAACAATTTTGGAGATTGTAGCGGGCAAAGCTGGATTTCGACGGTTTGAGATGCGCGATGGCTTGATGATGCTGAATGGCAAACGCATCGTATTTAAAGGTGTGAATCGGCATGAATGGAACTGCCGTACTGGCAGGTGCATCACACGTCAGGATACGGAAATGGACATCATTAATATGAAACAACATAATATGAATGCAGTTCGTACCAGTCACTATCCAAACCGCGTGGAGTTGTATGATCTTTGTGATCAATATGGCCTATATGTGATCGATGAAACAAATTTGGAAACACATGGAAGTTGGATGGTAATGGGCAAAGCTGCGGCAGGTGAGCAAACACTGCCGGGAGATCATCCACAATGGCGGGATGCTGTGCTTGCCCGCGCGAATAACATGTATCAGAGGGATAAAAATCATCCCTGCATCCTAATTTGGAGTTGTGGGAACGAGAGCTATGGGGGAAAAACGCTGTATGAGATGAGTCAATTTTTCCGCAGGACAGACCCTAGCCGTCTCGTGCATTATGAAGGCGTTTTTCATGACCGACGCTATAACAATACAAGTGATATGGAAAGCCAAATGTATACGCCGGTATGTGAAGTTAAGAAGTTTTTGCAGAATCATACGGAAAAACCGTTTATCATGTGCGAATATAGCCATGCAATGGGGAACTCTCTTGGAGGAATTTCGAAATATTCCGAATTAGTGGATCGAGAGCCTCGGTTTCAAGGAGGATTTATTTGGGATTACATCGATCAAGCGCTCATTTCAATTAGCCCGACAGGTCAAGAATATTTTGCCTATGGTGGAGATTTTGGCGATAGACCCACCGATTATCAATTCAGCTGTAATGGAATTGTGTTTGCTGACCGTGTCAATACTCCTAAAATGCAGGAGGTAAAAAAAGTTTATCAAAATTTTGATATTCAGGTTGGAAAAACGGAAATTACTGTGACAAACAAAAATTTGTTTGTTGGGAGTGATAACCTAATTCTTCACTTGATTTTAGCATGTGATGGAATGACACTGGATGAAAAAATATACAATATAAATATATCAGCCCAAACAAGCTCGACCATTCCCAATCCATTTGAGGTTGGCAAGCTGCCGGGTGAATACACTGTAACGGCAAGCCTCAGGCTAAAAGGGCAGGAAAGCTGGGCAGATGCCGGGCATGAGGTGGCTTTTGGGCAGGCAGTGATAGCAAAAATACATACTTGTACGCATCATCATGCATCACTTAAAATAGTTGAAGGCGATGTTAATATTGGACTTAAGGGGGACGGTTTTTCCTGCATGTTCCAGCGCACAAACGGTGGGATGGTATCTTTGCAGTATGGAGAGGAAGAATTCATACTGCACCAGCCTTATATGAGTTTTTGGCGTGCACCGATTGATAATGACCTTGGATGGAATCAGCCTTTTGAAATGGGCGGATTTCGTATGGCGGGTCAATATGCGCAGTTACAAGAGTTTAGCGTTCAACGCGGGGATGGTAATGCGGTCGTTCATAGCGTTTATTCATTGCCGAATAATCAATTGCCTTTTGGCGTTGATTGGGAAGTATTTGCAGACGGTAAGATACAGGTGACGTTATCGTATTTGGGAAAAGAAGCCCTAGAAATTCCGGAATTTGGCATGGTGTTCCTATTGCCTTCATCATACAAACAGGTGGAGTATTATGGACTAGGTCCGGATGAAACAGCCTCTGATCGCTGTCAGGGAGCAAGGTTAGGCAGATATTGCTTTGATGTGTCCGAAAATTTGACGCCTTATGTAGTTCCGCAGGAATGCGGAACACGTACATCGGTACGCTGGGCGGCTATAAGCAGTGAAGATGGAGCGGTCATTTTATTTAAAGCGATTGATGATATGACGATGACTGCTTTGCCTTATACTTCAGTCGAACTGGAAAGCGCATATCATCCTTATGAATTGCCGCCAATCAGCAAAACCGTGGTCCGTTTGACTGCTGGACAAATGGGTATAGGCGGTGATAACAGCTGGGGAGCAAAACCGCTTGAAGATTATAGACTTTGGCTGAACCCAAATGATCAATTTTCGTTTTGTATTTCTCCAATAAAGAAAGTTTGAATCAATGTTTTAGCAGAAGATTAAAAAGACCGTCAGGATTAATCCTGACGGTCTTTTGCATATAAAAAAGGAATAATCTATGGATGAATAATTGTAAGTAAATGTTAAATTTGAAATAAATATTCAATAAGTGCTTATTGTTAAGTATTACCAAATGACTTACATTTAATTGGTAAAATGTAAAAAAATGTATTTAAATATAAAAAATTGGTTAAAAAAATGTTTGACAAACCCTGTTTTATCCCATATACTAGAAAATGTCAATCGGAAAGAGTTGCTGGAGGGTTGCTGAGTCCGATATGATAAAACTGATTTTCATTATTATTAAGGAGGATTTTGAGTATGAAAAAGATTTTTTCTGCTGTTCTTGCTGGTGCTATGGTTGCTAGCTTGAGCGTTTCTGCTTTTGCTGCAGATCACAATGCTGTTGATAAAGAC
>CALLQM010000190.1 GCA_938014855.1 uncultured Clostridia bacterium
GTGCGGATATCCGCCGTGTGAAATAGCGGTGGGAAAGTAAAACTGGAGGATGGCAAAATGAAGCAGAAAATCATATCGTTTGGAGGGCAAAACCGGGCTGGACCCGCAAAAAAAGTGCGGACGAATGCAGCGGCGGGCAGTCTGAAAAGACGGCG
Organism: uncultured Clostridia bacterium; assembly: GCA_938014855.1. GTDB lineage: Bacteria > Bacillota > Clostridia > Oscillospirales > Ruminococcaceae > Anaerotruncus. The sequence continues at coordinate 156 of CALLQM010000190.1, forward strand.
CCGTCGACGTACCGGCAGACAGACCCTGCATTACCTGCTGATTCTGCTAGTCGCAATGGCGGTTCTAACCATCCTCTCTTTCACCGTTTTTTTTAAGATTGAAAAAATAGAAGTCGTTGGCAATACGAAATATGCAGACCAACAGCTGATTGCACAAAGCGGCATCAGCATAGGCGATAATTTATTTCGCATCAGCCAAAAGAATATAAAAAAAGCACTCATGGAGAAATTTCCGTATGTGGAGGATGTTAAACTTAAGCGCTCCTTTCCTCCTAAGCTGACCATACAAATCACACAGGAAATCCCGCTTGGAGCGGTAAACACACAAACTGGTTATGTGGTGATCGGCTGTTCCGGCAAGGTGCTGGAAACAGGAGTACATACACTTCCGGAGAATATTACAGTTGTAAATGGAATGTATCTGAGCCTGCCGGAAGTGGGACATTGGCTCGGAGAAACCGTGGAAACAGGAGATCTTTCCTATTCCCCGGAAGTGGTTGCGGAAATTGAAGCATATCGCAAACAAGAAAGCGATTCTCAAAAATCGAAAAAGACCGATAAGGTAGAGCTGGAAAAAGAATGGCGGGCCAAATCGGCAAATACCGAGGAAGAATATTTCAAAATGCTCACCTACCTTGTCGATGCGGTGGAGGAAACCGGATTTGGTAAAATTACACTCGCTGACTTTTCGGACAGGCTGAATATTCGAATCGTCTATGATAACCGTATTTTGGTTGAATTGGGCAGTGAGGCGGACTTGCCGTATAAATTGCGGTTTGTTCAAAAGCTGATTAAGGACAAGCTGCCTGAGGATTATAAAGGCAGGCTGGATGCCTCCACCGCATCTTCCAGCGGGCAGGTTTGGGAACTTGCATGCGATATCAGTGATGAATTGGAAAAAATGAAACCGCAGTGGCAGAATGAAACACCTGAGCAGACGGAAATCAATCCGGAAGAAAAACCGCCTAATACCGAAAGCGCGAGTTCTAAGCCGGAAAATCCGGATTTGGCAGTTGCACCGCAAAGCGAACCGCAATCGTCGTCAGCTGCCTCCTCGAAAACGGCATCTTCCTCCTCACAGGAAGAAGTTTCCAGTTCGGAAAATTCATTTGCTCAACCGGACGATTTGGCGGTAATACCGGGCAGCGGCTCATCCAATTCGAATGATTCCAGCAGCAAACCTGCACCAGAGTGATTGAATGGCGTGGATTTTGGCTTGGAATTCAAAATGGTATTGATTTACCATGGCCTATCTGATAAAATAATATTCAATAGTATAATTTTACCCTTATTGGTTTTGATAAATTAGTTTTATTAGAATATATTTGGAAATAACACAGGGGGAACAACGATGTTAATGAACTTCGACATGGCGAATGACTCGGAGAATGTTGTCTCTATAAAGGTAATTGGGGTTGGCGGCGGTGGCGGCAATGCCATTAACCGCATGGTGCTTTCAGGGATGAAAAGTGTTGAGTTTATCTCAATTAATACTGATAATCAGGCTCTTTTAACTTCTCAGGCAACCTATAAGCTACATATTGGGGACAAGCTTACACGAGGGAAAGGCGCAGGCGGAAATCCTGAAAAAGGACAGCGTGCGGCAGAAGAAAGCAGAGACGAGATTGCTTCGGCTCTCAAGGGTACCGACATGGTATTTATTACGGCCGGAATGGGCGGCGGAACCGGAACAGGCGGAGCTCCTGTTGTGGCAGAAGTTGCGCATGATATGGGAATTCTTACAGTCGGTATCGTAACGAAACCGTTTAAATTTGAAGGCAAACGCCGTATGGAACAGGCAGATATGGGCGTTACTGCGCTTAGAGAACATGTAGATGCGCTGCTGGTAATCCCGAATGAACGGTTAAAACTTCTTTCGGAAGAAAAAATCACACTGCAAAACGCTTTCTCTGCCGCGGATGATGTTCTCAGACAAGGTGTTCAGAGTATTTCTGACCTAGTTAACATCCCGGGTGTGGTAAACTTGGACTTTGCGGACGTTACTGCGATTATGAAGGATGCAGGTTTCGCACATATGGGTGTGGGCAGTGCATCGGGCAAAGACAAGGCAAAATCCGCCGCAGAAAAGGCGATTTCTTCACCGCTGCTGGAAACTTCCATCAATGGTGCGCATGGCGTAATCGTCAATATTACAGCTTCTCCTGACATTGATTTGGACGATATCGATATTGCATCTTCAATGATTCATGATGCGGCACATCCGGATGTCAACTTGATTTGGGGTGCTACATTTGATGAAAGCCTCAGCGATGAGCTGAAAGTAACTGTAATTGCGACTGGATTTGAAGAAGTCAAAAATTTTGATATGCCAAATTATGGATTCAATTCAAATTCGGCTACAAATTCCAAACAGAAGGTAAGTTCACCTCCTGTGACTCCCGATCGAGATGACGATGATGATAGCTATTTTGATATTCTGTCAATATTCAATAACAAAAGATAATCGCTTTGAAAGAGTATTGCCGGAATGGCAATGCTCTTTTCTTTCCACTTTCTGCTGTTACGCAGCGGTTCGATCATGAATTAAGGAGAACTACTTATGGATGTTCATGCAAGACCAATCCTTTATCATAATCGGGAACTCAGCTGGCTGAAATTCAACCAGCGTGTTCTTCAGCAGGCATGTGACCGTTCTATTCCGCTGTTGGAGCGGCTAAAATTTATTTCGATTTATGTAAATAATTTGGATGAGTTTTTTAT
>CALLQM010000191.1 GCA_938014855.1 uncultured Clostridia bacterium
GTGCACGATGCTTCATGGGCTGTACTGCGGCTTTACGGCGGGATTGGATGCAACCGGACGAGCGCTGGGACTTCCGGCGGATAAGCGGAAACTAGCGACGGGCAAAGCACTCATTCGATACTTCTGCTGTCCCTGTAAGCCGACCGCGACCAACGGACACCGCACGAGAAATCTGCCGCACCACGACACCGAAAAGTGGTCGCTGTTTAAGGAATACAACCGACAGGATGTCGTGACCGAAATGGAAATCCAACGGCGGCTTTCGCAGTTTCCAGTGCCGGAGTCAGTGCAGGCGGAATGGGTGATTGACCAAACCATCAATGCGCGCGGCGTGGCAGTGGATTTGCCTCTGATGGATGGGGCAATTTGGTGCGGGGAAACCGTCAAGCAGGGATTCATGGAGGAAGCGAAGAAAATTTCCGGACTGGACAACCCGAACAGCCTGCAACAGCTGACCGAATGGCTGGAACAGGAAACAGGCGAGAAAATTGCCGACCTGCGCAAGGAAACCGTACAGGCGATGCTCGATGGGAAAATCAAAAGCGAAAAAGCGCGGCGGATGCTGGAACTGCGGCAGGAACTGGGCAAGACCAGCACCAAAAAATACGACGCCATGGAAGCCGCCGTTTGTGAAGATGGACGCGTGCGCGGGTTGTTGCAGTTTTACGGAGCGACCCGAACCGGGCGATGGGCTGGACGGCTCGTGCAGGTGCAAAATCTTCCGCGGACGTATACCGAACCGCTCCCGCTTGCACGAAAGTTGGTAAAAGAACGCAGACTCGACGCACTGCGGCTGGTTTATGGCAGTGTGCAGGACACGCTTTCCCAGCTGATTCGCACGGCATTCATTGCTTCACCCGGTCGGCTATTGGTTGATGCGGATTTTTCGGCAATCGAGGCGCGCGTCATCGCGTGGCTGGCAGGAGAACAGTGGCGGCTGGAAGTGTTCCGAACGCATGGGAAAATCTATGAGGCGTCGGCGTCGCAGATGTTCGGCGTTCCGATTGAGAAAATTAAAAAAGGCAACCCCGAATATGCCCTGCGGCAGAAAGGCAAGGTCGCGGAACTGGCGCTCGGGTACCAAGGCGGGAGCGGTGCGCTGATTGCGATGGGCGCACTCAACATGGGGCTGAAAGAGGAAGAACTCCCCGGCATCGTCAGCCGCTGGCGTGAATCCAACAAGCGCATCCGTGACTTGTGGTACAGCGTGGAAAATGCCGCAATTTCGGTCGTGCGCACCGGTGTTCCGGCGGGTGTCAACGGGCTATTTTTCGCCCGCGAATACGACCCCGCAAATGCACTGGATTTTCTGACAATCACTCTGCCGGCGGGACGTAAATTGTAC
>CALLQM010000192.1 GCA_938014855.1 uncultured Clostridia bacterium
TTGCCGACAACAAGGTGCGATACCGGCTCCAAGGCAATGAGCTTAATGGCGTCTACACAAGCTTTCCGAAATGCCTGCTGCTGCTCAGCGGGACGCTTACAGTTATCAGTTGTAAAGCCGTAATACGTGATTTCTTTAATTCCGTTGGATGCCGCAAGTTTTAAAAGAGCAAGCCCCGGCTCAAGACCGTAAGCATACCCTTCGTGTTTTTCAAGACCATGGCGCACTGCCCAGCGTCTGTTTCCATCGGGAATGACGCCGATATGTTTTGGAAGCCGCATGTTCCCATCCTTTCCTGTTTGCTGCATGTAGTATTGGAAAGAAAGGAATGTATAATACGAAATAAGTTGTAAAATTTAAGGAAAAAAATTATCTTTTTATGCTTTTTCATTAAGCAACGATTTTAAGTGGCATTATTTGTATATAATGTAATAATTTTTAAAAACCTATTTACAAATTTATGGAATGATTGTACAATATTTAACAAGGGCAATGAGGGACTTGCCAGAATTGAACATATTTAATTTTGAAAGGGGCTCTTCTTATGGAACTAAGGGAATTGATCTTTTCGGATGAAAAATTGGATATCTATCGCTGTGGGGACAAAACAATTCGACTTTATAAAGATAATGTACGTAAAGCATCTGTTTTGCATATGGCTTTGACACATTCTCGTGTGGAAGAAACCGGCCTGCACATTCCAACTCTTCATGAAGTCACTGTGATTAATGGCAGATGGGCGATCGTTATGGATTGTGCGGATGGAAAAACGCTGCAAGAGGCAATGGATGAACACCCTGAAAAAATCGATCAATATTTAAAGGATATGTTGGATCTTCAAATTGAAATCCATGAAAAGTCTGTTCCAAAACTTAGCAAGCTGAAAGATGCACTTAGCAGAAGGATCAATTCACTGGACTGCATTGACGATGCAAGGCGTTATGAATTGCTTACGAGGCTAGAAAGTATGCCTAAGCATGTCAAGCTCTGCCACGGCAATTTTGTTCCGTCCAACATTATTGTAAATAAGAATGGGGAGTATGTTGTTTTGCATTGGGCAAAAGCTCGTCAGGGGAATGCTTCGGCTGATGTTGCGCATACTTATTTAATGTTTGCAATGAAAAATGAGAAAATAGCAAATCAATATTTAGATTTATTCTGTAAGAAAACCAATACGTCGAAAAAATATGTGCAGGACTGGCTGCCAATTGTGGCTGCTGCTAGGATGGCTGATGGCGAACCTGAAGAAACTGAATTCCTTTCTCGTTGGATTGACGTTGCTTCTTATGAATAAAAAAATAATGGAAAAGGGATGGCTTTTGCCATCCCTTTTTATTATTTTGACAACATGAATCAATCATGTAAAATGGGAAATCAATAAAACTATGTAACATTCATAAAAAAGAAAATGCATATTGACAAATAATTGTCAAACAAACTAATTGATAATACTTTAACAATCTGTTATAATAAGATTGCTAAATAAATAACAAACATCGAAACCTACAAACTTTTTATATGATATTGGAGGAACAATTATGGCTAAAAAAGAACAGAAAGCTCCAGTTTCGCCACAAATTGTCGACAGTGTGGAAGCACTCAACATGCGTTTAGATGAAATTCGTGCTGCGCAACGTGAATTTGCAACATTTAGTCAGGAACAAGTGGACAAAATCTTTTTTGCAGCAGCTACTGCGGCCAATCAAGCCCGTATTCCGTTGGCAAAAATGGCTGTTGAAGAAACCGGAATGGGTATTGTGGAAGACAAAGTGATAAAAAATCACTATGCATCCGAGTATATTTACAATGCTTATAAAAATACGAAAACCTGTGGCGTAATAGAAGAAGACAAAGAATTTGGGTTCCAAAAAATTGCGGAACCAATTGGTGTTGTTGCCGCAGTCATTCCGACCACGAACCCCACATCCACTGCAATTTTTAAAACACTGATTTCTCTTAAAACTAGAAATGGCATTATTATCAGCCCGCATCCTCGTGCTAAAAAATGCACAATTGAATCCGCTAAAGTCGTATTAGAGGCTGCTGTGAAAGCAGGCGCTCCGAAAGGCATTATCGGATGGATCGATACGCCGTCTCTTGAATTGACCAATACATTGATGAGCAGTGCGGACATCATTCTTGCTACTGGTGGTCCCGGAATGGTAAAAGCCGCATATTCTTCCGGTAAACCGGCAGTTGGCGTAGGCGCAGGTAATACTCCTGCAATCATTGATTCTTCTGCGGATGTGACCCTTGCCGTCAACTCGATTATCCATTCCAAAACATTTGATAATGGTATGATCTGTGCATCGGAACAGTCGGTCATTATTTTGGATTCTATCTACGAACAGGCGAAAAAAGAATTTGAGGATAGAGGCTGCTACCTGCTCAATAAAGAGGAAACAGAAAAGGTAAGAAAAACCATTATCATCAATGGCGCACTGAATGCGAAAATTGTCGGGCAGTCTGCACACAAAATCGCGGAACTTGCAGGCGTCAAGACTCCTGAAGATGCAAAAATTTTGATTGGCCAAGTAGAAAGCGTTGACTTAGAGGAAGAGTTTGCACATGAAAAGCTCTCTCCAGTTCTTGCAATGTATCGTGCAAAAGATTTTAAAGACGCAGTTGCAAAAGCAGAACGCTTAATCGCGGATGGTGGATACGGCCACACTTCTTCACTTTACATCAACGAAGTTACTGAGCGCGAAAAGATCAACTTCTTTACCTCAAAAATGAAAACCTGCCGTATCTTGGTAAATACACCTTCTTCTCACGGTGGTATCGGTGACCTGTATAACTTCAAATTGGCTCCTTCTTTGACGCTTGGCTGTGGTTCTTGGGGTGGGAACTCTGTTTCTGAAAACGTTGGAGTCAAGCATTTGATCAACATCAAGACGGTTGCTGAGAGGAGAGAAAACATGCTGTGGTTTAGAGCTCCGGAAAAGGTTTACTTCAAAAAAGGTTGTTTACCGGTTGCCCTTGCTGAACTTGGAAACGTTATGGGCAAAAAGAAAGTCTTTATTGTAACCGACTCGTTCCTTTATAACAACGGCTATACCAAAGTTGTAACCGATAAATTGGACAGCATGGGAATTACCCATACCACATTCTTTAATGTTGCTCCTGACCCGACACTTGCTTGTGCAAAAGAGGGAACAGCCGCAATGAATGCGTTCCAGCCTGACTGTATCATTGCCATCGGCGGCGGCTCTGCAATGGATGCTGCAAAAATTATGTGGGTTATGTATGAACATCCGGAAGTGGACTTCCTTGATATGGCGATGCGATTCATGGATATCCGCAAGAGAGTCTATACTTTCCCACACATGGGTGACAAGGCTTACTTTATCGCTGTCCCAACTTCTGCCGGAACTGGTTCAGAAGTAACACCGTTTGCGGTTATTACGGATGAAACCACTGGTATCAAGTACCCGTTGGCAGACTATGAACTTCTTCCCAAAATGGCGATTATTGACGCTGATATGATGATGAACATGCCGAAAGGCTTGACAGCGGCATCCGGTATTGACGCAATGACGCATGCGCTTGAAGCTTATGGCTCCATGCTGGCAACTGATTATACAGATGGTATCGCGCTGACCGCTTTAAAATCAATCTTTAACTATCTGCCACGAGCATATGAAAATGGAGCAAATGACCCTGTTGCCAGAGAAAAGATGGCGAATGCATCCACTTTAGCCGGTATGGCTTTTGCTAACGCGTTCTTAGGTGTATGCCACTCCATGGCGCATAAACTTGGTGCTTTCCACCATCTGCCGCACGGAATTGCAAATGCACTTCTGATTAATGAGGTTCTAAAATTTAATGCAGATCCGACCCCGAAGAAAATGGGTACGTTCCCGCAGTATCAGTATCCGCATACACTGCAAAGATATATCGAATGTGCAGATTTCCTGGGTATTAAGGGCAAAAATGACCAAGAAAAATTCGAAAATCTACTCAAGGCGATTGATGATCTGAAAGCCAAAGTTGGAATTCATAAGACGATTCGCGAATATGGAATCGAAGAAAAGGCATTTTTAGATCGTTTGGATGAAATGGTTGAACAAGCATTTGACGACCAGTGCACGGGTGCAAACCCAAGGTATCCGCTGATGAGCGAAATCAAGCAGATGTACCTCAACGCATATTACGGAAAATAAGAGTATAAAAAAGACACGCCGAACATTCGGCGTGTCTTTTTATATAATTCGGACATAGAATGAAACAGAGGTGATCGATATGGATTTAAGAAATGGGCAAATCACCGCAGGTGAACTGCTTTCTAATCCCAAAGTACGCATGATTATGCAGCAGCGGTTTCCATGGGTGCTCAATCATCCAATGCTGCAGAGTGTCTATCCAATGTCGCTGAATCAGGCAGTAAAAATGGCAAGGCAATATGTTCCGCCGGCAGTGATTAATCAGGTGCTCAATATGCTTAAAGAAATATGATACAAAAGAAGACGTAACGGCATTTCTCGCTCGTTACGTCTTCTTGATTATTCACATTCGTAATCGCAGGCAACGCGCTCCACAATCACTTGTTTAATAAATTCTTTACATTTTACATGCTCGGGATGTATATCGTAGGCGGCCAAAGCATCCCGGGAAACAAATTCCGAATACAGCACCACATCATAATTTTTCGGACTGTCATCAATTCCTACTTCAAGTTTGAGCAAACCGTCAATTTGACCGGTCAATGCCTCAAGCATTATTTTAATTTGTTGTGCATTTTCATCTTTTGTATTACCTTGTGAAACATCTTCCAATTTCCACATTACAATATGTTTGATCATGATGCATGACCTCCTAGAAATTTTCTTTTAATAGGATTTATCGTATCACAAAACAGGACATGATACAAGTCACTTTTTGTGTCCCCAATATTTTCGATCAAGACTGCGGTATTGAACCGCTTCTGAAATATGAGCCATTTGAATGACTTCACTGCCGTCTAAATCCGCAATCGTGCGTGACACTTTTAAAATTCGGTCATATGCCCGGCCGGACAGCCCTAATTTTTCAAATACCAGCCGCAGGGTGCGCTCCGCATTTTCCGATAGCGGACATGCTTGTGCTAACATGTCAGGCGGGATACGAGCATTGCAGGAAATCCCCGTACCGTCGAATCTGTTTTGCTGGATTTTACGCGCCGCACAGACTCGTTTTTTGATATCGGCAGAGGCTTCTTCTTTATCTTTTGATGCTAACTGCTCATAATTGACCGGCATAACTTCTACGTGCAAATCTATGCGATCTAATAGAGGCCCACTTACTTTGTTGAGATAGGATGCGACCCGTTTTGGTGTGCAGATGCAAGGGTGGGAGGGATGCCCAAAATAGCCGCAGGGGCACGGATTCATTGCCGCCACCAGCATGATGTGGCTGGGGAAACTAAGGCGTGAATTAGCCCTGGCAATGGTCAATACACCATCTTCCAACGGCTGTCGCAGTGCCTCCATGGCGGGGCGCTGAAATTCTGGAAGCTCGTCCAAAAACAGGACACCGTTATGCGCTAATGACATTTCACCGGGATGCGGAATCACACCACCGCCGCAAAGTCCTGCAGCTGAAACTGTATGATGGGGAGAACGAAATGGCCGCGTTTTAATGAGCGGTGTATTCGGTAGAAGTTCTCCGCAGGCGGAATAGATTTTGGTGGTTTCAATCGCCTCTTCCATGGACATTTCCGGTAAAATGGAGGGAAGACGTTTGGCAAGCATGCTTTTGCCGGTACCCGGTGCTCCAATTAAGAGCACATTATGACTCCCAGCCGCTGCAATTTCCAACGCACGTTTTGCTACTTCCTGTCCTTTGACATCTTCAAAATCCGGCAATGACGGGGTCGGTACATCTTCAAATTTCACATTTGAGGCCAATTCAAGCGTTCCGTCGCCGCGTAGAAAGGCGACTAGCTCATCGACTGTATGGACAGCATAGACTTCCATGCCCTGTACTACGGAGGCTTCGGCGGCATTCTGCCATGGTATAAATGCACGCTTAATTCCTATTTTTGATGCTCCCAATAGCATTGGCAAGACGCCATTGACCCGGTGCAGCTGACCGGAAAGCGATAATTCTCCAAGGAAAGCACAGCCTTCTAAATTATCCGGCAGAACACCCTGCGCACACAGCAAACCGATAAAAATGGGCAGATCATAGAGAGTACCCGCTTTTTTTACATCGGCAGGGGCAAGGTTCACGACAATACGGCCTTCAGGAAACGGATATTTGCAGTGAAAAAACACCGAACGAACACGTTCGCGCGATTCTTTTACAGCTGTATCCGGTAAGCCAACAATATCGAACATCGGTATCATCCGGGCAAGGCTGACTTCCACAGTAACCGTGAATGGCTCAATCCCAGCCAGCCCCAGACTTTGGATGGTTGACAGCATAATCCCATCATTCCCTATCTATGATATTGGGAAAATTATACTTCATTTTATAGAAAAATGCAATTTATGTCGTATTTTGATCTATATACCAAGCATATGCTGCACAAAGATTTTAATGCCGATGATAATTAAGATAACCCCTCCCAAAATTTCAGCACGCTTCCCAAGCACAAGCCCAAACCGATGTCCTAGAAACGAACCGAATAGACAGCAGATAAATGTGACAATTCCAATGAATGCGGATGCCATTCCAATGTTGACCTGCATGACGGCAAACCCTATGCCTACAGCAAGCGCGTCAATACTGGTAGCGACTGCCTGCAAGAGCAAAACTCGAAATGTAAAGGATTTTTGAATCTCACATGAGTTTGGGTTTTTCAGTTCAAGAATTCCGTCATAAACCATTTTTCCGCCTATCGCGCCTAATAAAATCAGCGCAATCCAATGATCAAGGAAGCTAATCGAACTGCTAAAGGCACTTCCGGTAAAATACCCAATAATCGGCATGAGCATTTGAAATAAACCGAATGAAAAGGCGGCCGACAATATCTGTTTTCTGCCAAAATTACGAAAACACATACCGTTAGAAACGGATACGGCAAAAGCATCCATCGATAGTCCAAGTGCAATTAAAAAAAGTGTCATTGTCCCCATTATATAATCCTCCTGCGAATCCGCCGATACAGCGGCTACTTAACATTATGTCCGATATGAATATAAAAAGACCCATGAATACCCTAAAAAGAGTATCCATGGGTCTTGTTCTTTCAGACAGGCCAGACCGGTTCGGTCATTGTGTTGACATGCCACGCATAAAATGCGCAAACTACTCCCCCACGCATATTGCATCAAATTATAACATGAATTTGGTTCTTCTGCAAGCGTATTTGTGACATGTTCATCAGATTTCCGCAAACCGACGGAAACCGACGCAAGATGATTGACTTTACTCTGTCAAACTATTATCATATAAATTGTTAAATTGATCAGATTTCAAAATTGGAGGGTTTGTTAAATGGATCCTATGTCACTTTATAAAAGATGGATGTCCATACCGATGGATGACCTGGATCTTGCCGCTGAACTAAACGCAGTAAAAGGAAAAGATGAGGAAATCTTTGACCGTTTTTATCGTAATCTTGAATTTGGAACCGCAGGATTGCGCGGAGTGCTTGGTGCGGGAACAAATCGTATGAATATCTACACAATTCGCCGTGCTACACAGGGCCTTGCCAATTACCTTAAAAACAAAAGCAAACAGCCCTCTGTTGCAATTTCTTATGACAGCCGTTTGAAGTCTGACGTTTTTGCTCAGGAAGCGGCAGGAGTTTTGGCCGCAAACGGTATAAAAGTTTATATTTATCGAGAATTGATGCCTGTGCCTGCCTTGTCGTTTGCAACGCGTGAACTGCATTGTGATGCAGGTATCATGGTGACCGCTTCTCATAACCCTGCAAAATACAATGGATATAAGGTATATGGCGGCGATGGATGTCAGATTACTGAAATTGCGGCTGGTGCTGTTTTAGAGCAAATCAATCGGCTGGATATCTTTGATGATATTCAAAATGTTTCATTTGGACAAGCCATACAAGATAAAAGCGTGGAATACATAACGGATGATTTAATCGGTCAATTCTATGATGCGGTACTTGCTCAACAAATCAATCCAGGAATTTGTGCAAGTGCAGGACTGAAATTGGTCTATTCACCGCTGAATGGCGCAGGAAATAAGCCGGTTCGACGCGTGCTGAAAGAAATCGGTGCAAAGGACGTCACCATTGTACCCGAACAGGAACATCCTGACGGCAATTTTCCGACGTGTCCTTATCCGAATCCGGAAATCAAAGAGGCACTTGCAAAAGGATTGGAACTGTCCAAAAAGATTGGAGCAGATCTCATGCTTGCTACCGACCCGGATTGTGACCGAGTTGGAATTGCCGTAAGAGCAGGGGACGACTATCAACTGCTTTCCGGGAACCAAGTGGGCGCTTTGCTTATGGATTACATTATCAAAAATCGTATTGAAAAGGGAACGATGCCCAACGACCCGATTGTTGTGAAATCAATTGTTTCAACCAAATTGGCAGATGCGATCGGAAAATCCTATCGGGTAGAAGTACGAAATGTACTGACAGGCTTTAAATATATCGGTGAGCAGATTGCTCAAGTTGAAAAACAGGGACACCCCGAACGGTTCTTATTTGGATTTGAAGAAAGCTATGGCTATCTTGCGGGAACGCATGTGCGCGACAAAGATGCTGTTGTTGGTTCTATGCTCATAGTCGAAATGGCTTCATGGTATAAAACAAAAGGCATGAGCTTGGTCGATGCTTTAAATGCACTTTTTGAAAAATTCGGTCTATATTGTGAAAGCGTGTCCAATTTCCAATTTGAAGGAGCGCAGGGCATGAAGATCATGGCGGGGATGATGGATAAACTTCGCGCAAATCCGCCCAAAGAAATGGCAGGCTTTGAAATTGTACGCACCAGTGACTATCTAACATCCGTAGCTGTTACAGCTGAAGGTCAGACGTCAATCGAACTGCCAAAATCCAATGTATTGGAATATGAACTGAGTAACGGCTGTACGGCAATTGTTCGTCCATCCGGAACGGAGCCCAAAATTAAGCTGTATTTGTCGATTGTGGGGCAGAATTTGGATGAAATCCATGAGAGAACGACTCAAATTGGTGAAAATGTAAAAAAAATACTGGGCGTTTGATAGAAAAAGCTTGATTTTATGTATCAACTGTGTTAAAATTCAAATGTTACATTTATGGTATCTAGTGTCGATGCCAGAGAGAGGTGAAACAAGTATGAAAAAAGGAATTCATCCGGACTATAAGGAGACTACTATCACCTGCGCTTGCGGTGAAGTCATCCATACCCGTTCTACCAAAGAGAATATCCGTGTTGAAATTTGTTCAAAGTGCCATCCCTTCTTTACCGGCCGTCAAAAGCTGATTGATTCGGGCGGCCGCGTGGACAGATTTAAAAAGCGGTTTGGCATGGACAAGTAATATTAGCCGACATAACGCAGCCGCATAGCGGCTGCGTTTTTGCTTTTATTCTAGTTTTTAGAAAGGCGGAATCACAATGCAAAAAAGTACCGGAATCTTAACTGCTCTTGCGTGTTTTTTGGGAGGAATTATCCTTGGATTTTTGATTGCACCGGTCAAAAAGGGCATATACTGCGGAAACTATAACGGTAACGTATGTGGAAACACGCAGAATTCCGCGGATGAGGACGAAGAATTCTATGATAAGGATGCTTTGCCGTTTTGAGACGGCTTGATTATGTGGTTCCTGCGGAATATGACGGGCGCAAAGTCCTCCATTTTTTGCGCGGAAGTGCGGGATGCTCCTATTCATTGGTGCGATCACTTAAAACGTTTCCGGATGGTATCTTATTAAATGGTGTGCAAACACGTACGATTGATCGACTGCGTGCGGGTGATGTGATTTCGATTACCTTACATGATAAGAAAAATGAATCATTATTCAGTGATATCCAAGTTCCGATACTTTATGAAGATGAGGATGTTATTGTTTTTAATAAACCATCCGATATGGCATGTCATGAAGCTAAGCAAAGACAGCAGGGAACGCTTGCGAATGTGTTTGCGGCGCACTGCGCAAAACGAGGCGAATCTATGCCTTGCCGCATCTTAAACCGGCTGGATAAAGATACAACCGGTACGGTTTTGATTGCAAAAAATGCGTTTGCCGCGGCTTCTCTCACCGGAAACGTGGACAAACTATATCTTGCCGTAGTCGCAGGACAGTTGAACCCTTTGGATGGACAAATCGATGCGCCAATCGGTCAGCCGGATCGCACCAACCCGCGTCGATGCGTTTGTAATGAGGGACAGCGTTCAGTGACGCAATACCACACGACAGCCTTTGGTAGAGACTATTCGGTCGTTCAATGCACTTTGCATACCGGACGCACCCACCAAATCCGCGTGCATATGAGCAATTTGAATCATCCGCTTTTGGGAGATCATTTGTATGGCGGTGATGATTCACTCATCCAAAGGCAGGCATTACATTGCGCCAGACTAATATTTATACATCCCGTAAGTAAAAAACGCATAAAAATAGAAGCTCCTTTACCTCAAGATATGCAAAAATTGACTCGTCAGGCGGTTATAAGATGGCAATAATGCATAAACATTAATATATAATGAATATTTTTTCATATTTAGGTTGATTTTATCCAATATATGTGTATAATTATACTTACAACAGATTGAGGTACATAACATATTTGGAGGAATCAAAATGAAAAAAATAATTGCTTTAACATTTGCTCTTTTGATGACCGCATCGTTTACGGCATGCGGAAGTAAAACAGAAACGGCGTCATCTTCGTCCGCTGATACGAGCAGTGACGCTTCCAGTGCGGTGTCGGAAGAAAGTACGACCGAAACCCCAAACATTGACCGTATTAAAGCGTCTGGCAAGCTCGTCATGTGCACAAATGCGGCATTCCCGCCGTTTGAATATGTAGGTGCTGATGGCAAGCCGGCCGGTGTTGATGTAGAAATCGCGCAGGCAATCGCAGATGATTTAGGTGTACAGTTGGAAGTAGTCGATATGAATTTTGATTTGCTGATCGACTCTGTGAAAGCCGGAAAAGCGGATTTTGCGGCCGCCGGAATGACGATTAAACCGGAACGCTTGGAACAAGTTGATTTTTCGGATGAATATGTGCAGTCAGCGCAATATGTCATCACCAAAAAAGGCAGCGATGTTTCTGCGGATAATCTTGATGGTCTGACCATTGCGGTACAGGAAGCAACCACCGGTGATTTTTATGCAACCGATGAGCTCAATGCAAAAGAGGTTTTGCGTTTTAAGAGTGGTATCGAAGCTGGTTCGGCACTCTCTGCCGGTAAATGCGATGCTGTTATTATCGATAAACTGCCCGCTGAAAGCATTGCCGCCAACAGCAATGGTGAGCTTGAAGTATCCACGCAGTCTCTGACCGAAGAAAGCTATGCGATAGCTGTGAAAAAAGAATGTCCCGATCTGCTTGAAGCAATCAACAACGTTCTCAATAAACTTGTTGAAGAAGGAAAAGTAGACGCGCTTGTTACAAAACACATGACGCAGGCGTAAATTAAATAAAATGGCGGCGGGAGTATGAATTTCCGCCGCTTTTTCGTATTTTCTGTATAATCTTTCAGTTATACCCTTGCATTTGACGAATATCCGTGTATAATATTGTATGTTACAAAAGTATTAAGAACTTTTGTATAAACAATAAGATGTTGAAAATCATTGATAAATGAGAGGTAGTTTCATTTATCAATGACGAACAATAATGATTCCCGGAAACGGGGAAAAGGAGAACATTAAAAATGAAAAAGATAATGGCACTTATGACAGCGTGTATGTTGGCTTTGTCCATGACTGCATGCGGATCAAAATCCGATGAACAAACTGCTTCTTCTGAAGCGGCCTCTGAAGCTGAGACTCAGTCCACTGAAGAATCGGCAGAAGAAAATTCTTTGGAAGCAATCAAAGCAGAAGGCAAGATTGTGATGCTCACAAACGCGACATTCCCTCCGTTTGAGTATATTGGCGGAGATGGCGAAGTAGCAGGTGTTGATGCAGACGTTGCAAAAGAGATCGCAAAAGATCTTGACGTTGAGCTGGAAGTTTTGGATATGAATTTTGATTTGCTGATTGAAGCAGTTAAAGTTGGAAAAGGCGATTTTGCGGCCGCTGGAATGACCATTACTCCGGAACGTCAGGAGCAGGTTGATTTTTCAACAGAATATGTAAAATCTTCTCAGTATCTGATTGTTCAGAAGGGAAGCGAGATTACCAAAGATACACTGGACGGAACCACGATTGCCGTGCAGGAATCCACAACCGGTGATTTCTATGCGACCGATGAAGTACAGGCAAAAGAAGTACTGCGTTTTAAAAATGCAACCGAAACCGGTGCGGCGCTTTCTTCCGGAAAATGTGATGCTGTGATCTTGGATAAACTTCCGGCAGAAGCAGTCGTTGCCAACAGCAACGGAAAATTGGAATTAATTGAAGAACCTTTGACAGAAGAGAGCTATGCTCTTGCTGTAAAAAAAGGCAATACCGAACTGCTGGATGCGATCAATGCGACGCTGCAGAGAATGATGGATGAAGGCAAGATTGATGAACTTGTAACCGAACATGCAAATGCGGCATAAACCACAGCACCCAAATACCACGGAAAGCAGGGGATGACAATGGCGGCATTTTTACAGGAAAATTATAACAATCTCTATATTGCCCTATTGGCGGATGACAGGTGGAAACAGTATCTGGAAGGCCTCGGACGCACATTGCTGATTGCCGCCTGTGCAACACTCATTGGAATCTTAATTGGTATGATCATTGCAGTGATCAAGGTTTCAGCGGCCTCAAACCGCAAACTTCGGTTTTTAGAAATGCTGTGTGATCTATACCTGACTGTGATTCGTGGCACTCCGGTTGTCGTACAGCTTTTGATTTTATATACGGCGGTTTTCACTTCCATGACAAACGGAACTCCTGTTGCAATTATTGGATTCGGTCTCAATTCCGGCGCCTATGTAGCGGAAATCTTCCGTTCAGGCATTATGTCGATTCCAAAAGGACAAATGGAAGCCGGCCGTTCACTTGGTTTGACCAGTTGGATGACTATGCGGCTGATTATTTTGCCGCAGGCCATTAAAAATATCCTTCCGGCCTTGTTTAATGAGTTTATTACATTGCTCAAAGAAACTTCGGTTGCAGGTATGATTGCGGTACGTGATCTGACAAAAGTGGCCGACGGTATCAAAGGAAGAGCATTTATTGCAGAACCGTTGTTTATTGCGGCACTCATCTATTTGGTGCTTGTTGTCGGAATGATGCAGGTACAGAAGAGACTGGAAAGGAGGCTGGCCAAGAGTGATCGACGTTAAAAACCTTCAAAAATCGTTTTTTGGAAATCAGGTTCTAAAAGGAATCAATGAAACCATTCAAAAAGGAGAAAAGGTAGTCGTCATCGGTCCCTCGGGTTCCGGTAAGTCCACGTTTTTGCGTTGTCTGAATTTGCTTGAAATTCCAACAGGCGGCGAAATTTGGTTTGAAGGCACTAATATCACCGATAAAAAGTGCAACATTAATCAGCTGCGTCAAAAAATGGGTATGGTGTTTCAGTCATTTAATTTGTTTGGGCATTTGACCGTTCAGGAAAACATCACATTAGCGCCGGTGCGTCTAAAGCTGATGACACAAGAGCAGGCAAATGAAAAAGCAGAGCAGCTGTTAAGCCGCATAGGACTTTCGGATAAGGCGAGCAGCTATCCTTCTCAGCTTTCGGGTGGTCAGCAGCAGCGAATTGCGATTGTGCGTGCGCTTGCAATGAATCCGGATGTAATGCTGTTTGATGAACCTACTTCAGCGCTTGACCCGGAAATGGTTGGGGAAGTGCTCGAACTTATGAAACAGCTGGCGGATGAAGGGATGACCATGGTGGTTGTCACGCATGAAATGGGATTTGCACGTGACGTGGCTACTCGTGTTCTCTTTATGGACGGCGGGCAGATTTTGGAACAAAACACTCCAAACGAGTTTTTCTCCAACCCGAAAAACCCGCGATTAAAGGATTTTCTTTCAAAGGTCTTATAATTTTTGCAAAAATATGCTAAAATAAGGGCGCACGTTACGTGCGCCCTTTATTATTAGATGGTGGTGGAATGGTTGAAACTTTTATTTTTTGGAGACATAGTAGGGCAGGCTGGCTGTGAAAAATTGAGGAATGAACTGCCGCGTTTAAAAAAGGAATTAGGGGTCGGTATCGTTGTGGCAAACGGAGAAAATTCTGCGGAAGGCAACGGAATAACCCCACATAGCGCGCATCATTTATTTGACAGCGGTATCGATATTATTACAACGGGAAATCATTCTTTGCGCCGACGCGAAATCTATGATATTCTGGAAAAGCAGACAGGCGTAATTCGTCCGGCGAATTACCATCCAAATGCACCCGGCACGGGTGTGTTTTATTACGATCATCCTTCCTTTCCACTTTATGTGATTAATCTGCAAGGTCGCGTGTATATGGATGGGATTCATCAAAATCCTTTTGAATGTGCAGACCAATTGCTTGAAACTATAAAATGTCCCAATATTTTAGTTGATTTTCATGCGGAGGCAACCGCTGAAAAGATTGCAATGGGCCATTATTTGGATGGGCGGGTATCGGCTGTGATTGGTACTCATACTCATGTACAGACGGCGGATGAGCGTATCCTTCCAAACGGTACGGCTTATATTACAGACGCCGGAATGTGCGGAGGAAAAAATTCCATACTGGGTGTTTATAAAAAGAAAGCAATTGAACGCCTTCGTACAAATCTTCCGCATCGCTTTTCAAATGACCCGGAAGATATTGAACTGAACGGAGTTTTGTTAGATTTTGCGAAATCCGGTAAAATTACTTCAATTACACGCATTCATGTGGATGCATAAAAATAGAGGAATTCTTATTCTTTCGTTGAATTCAGATTCCAAATAGGGTATAATATACAAATCATTGATTATTGCTGGAGAATAAGATGAAACATAAAATTTATGCGCTTTTAATAGCGTTTGCAGCCATTTTTACAAGCTGTAATTCTGCGGATATCGATGACCAGCAATTTGATATTCTTCAGCCTGTAACTTCGAGCGAAACCGAAACCCCAAAACAACCGGTTCAGCCTGTGAGTGAAGTGAGGCTGGGATATTCGTCTGGTGATTCGCTTAATCCCTATAAAATGACTACTCAAATTAATCGGGAGCTGGTTCCGCTTCTGTATGACAGCTTGACGAGGCCGGATAAAACTTACCGTCCTCAAAATCAGCTTGCTGCGGAAGTTTTAGTGGAGGGAACTCTTTGTACGGTGAAGTTTCGGCATGATGTGCAGTTTTCAGATGGCACTCTGCTTACCGGAG
This sequence comes from uncultured Clostridia bacterium, assembly GCA_938014855.1. Taxonomy (GTDB): domain Bacteria; phylum Bacillota; class Clostridia; order Oscillospirales; family Ruminococcaceae; genus Anaerotruncus. Next base: position 15,363 of record CALLQM010000192.1, read on the forward strand.
CCGATATTGTTTATTCGCTTCAAACCGCCGCAGCGTCTGAAACGAATTGGAAAATGACTCTGCAAAATGTGGCATCTTCATCGGTAAATGCCGATGGTGATGTGGAAATTCAACTTTATCAACCAGATGCGGATTTTGCGGCACTGCTTTCGTTTCCAATTATTAAAAATGGAACAAAAGATATGGATTATCCAACGGGGATCAGTAAATTTTATGTTGGCGGCGCATGGCTGAATGGGCTTAATTTAACTGTCAATCCTTTATATTATGGAGCGAAAGGCAATGTAAAAAAGATTACGCTAGTCAACATGCCTGATCCTGACACACAACAGTTTAGTCTGAAGAGTGGGGAAATTGATTTAATTTATTCTGATTTAAGCAGTTCTGAAAATACGGCAATGTCTGCTTCAACAGTTCCGGTAACGCTGAATCGGCTGGTTTACATCGGAATTAATGGCGGACGCGGTCTTCTCCAAAAGGCAGAATTTCGCAAAGCACTCTCTACTGCATTAAACCGTGACGAGTTGGTATCCAAAGCATATGTAACTCGTGCGCTGGGCTCTTTGTATCCATTTAATCCGGACTTTTATCGGCTAGAAAAAATCGAGCCTTCTGCACTTCGCAATCTAACCGCAGCAGATGCACTGTTGGATGATTTGGGTCTGACACAAACGGATCAACATGGTTTTCGTATGTTGAATCAAACTCCGATTACGCTGACTTTGCTTGTGAACAGTGACAATGCCTGCCGCAATGCGGCTGCATCTTTAATCACCGAGCAGCTTGCGCAAATTGGGATTCGAGTAGAGGTATCCGCACAATCGTTTTCGCAGTATGAGAAGTCGATTGCATCCGGCAGCTATGACCTATACCTTGGTGAAGTTCGGCTGATGGATAATATGGATTTTTCCATGCTGATAAGCGGCGGCTCTCTCGGCTATTCTACACCGTATAGCCAAGAGGTAGCTGATTTGTATAAGCTATATAAAGAAACGGGATCTGGTATAGAGTCGCTTTGTACTGCGCTATATAACCAATCTCCGTTTATTCCGATTGTTTTTCGGCAGGGGATGATTGCATTTAATCGGGAATTCCAAGCCGAAATAGTTGCAACCGAACAGGATATTTTTTATAATATAATGGAATGGTAAAGCAATACTTTTTATAGATAGGAACATATAAGGAGGTTTTAGTTTTGATCAGCATGGAAAACCAATATGGTACGATAGAGATCTCTCAGGAATATTTTGCAAATCTGGTTGGAAAAGCTGCGTCTGAATGTTTTGGTGTTGCAGGAATGGTAAGTCTGCCTGCTCAAGGTATCCGCGCTGCTTTGTCGCAGAAAGATATTTTGGACAAAGGCGTGCGTGTCCGCACCTCCGGCGGTGGACTAGTGATTGATCTGCATATCGTAGTGGTGTATGGTATGAATATTTCTGCGATTGTAAAAAGCATAATTAATAAAGTTCGTTATACGGTGGAACAGTCCACCAACCTTGATGTTGCAAAAGTAAATGTATATGTAGATTCAATGAAGACAGACAAGGAATAAGGGACAAAACTGTAAGTATGGGGGTCAAAACATCGTGATAACAGGTAAAATGCTTAAAGATGCATTTATCTCGGCAGCTAACAATATAACCAACCAGCGTCAGCGTGTGGATGCGCTGAATGTATTTCCGGTTCCGGATGGTGATACGGGAACCAATATGTCGATGTCTGCTTCTGCGGCAAAACGGGAGCTTCTTCGAGTTTCGGATGATGCACCCGTTTCACAGGTAGCGGATGTATGTGCATCTGCCTTGCTTCGCGGCGCTCGTGGAAATTCTGGGGTTATCTTGTCTTTGCTGTTCCGGGGTTTTTCAAAGGGACTAAAAAATTTACAGGAAGCTGGCGCGGAACATTTGGTAATCGCACTGGAAAATGGTGTAGAGTCTGCCTATAAAGCCGTTATGAAACCTACTGAGGGTACGATCTTAACCGTCGCACGCTTGGCTGCTGAGACAGCTCGTGAAGCGCTTGATGATGAGATGACCCCGCAGGAAATTTGGTCTGTTATCATTGATGCGGCTCAGCAAGCTTTGCAGCAAACACCGGAAATGCTTCCGGTACTTAAAAAAGCCGGTGTTGTTGATGCCGGCGGACAGGGGCTTTTGGTTATTTTTGAGGGAATGAAAACTGTATTTGATGGAAATGCAGGAATCTCCCTTATGGAAGAAGAAACGAACGACGCCAACACGATTTATCCTGATCGGAATGCCGCGGGAGAATATGAGGGCGAAATTACGTTCACCTATTGCACCGAATTTCTTGTAATTAAAAAAGAAAAAAGCGTAGATCCCCAGCCATTGCGCACATATTTAGAATCAATCGGAGATTGTGTTGTGGTGGTTGATGATGACGAAATCATTAAATGCCATGTCCATACCGATAATCCCGGGAATGCTTTACAGAAAGCGCTGGAAAATGGTATGTTGACCAATATGAAAATCGAAAACATGCGGGAACAGCACGCCAACCAAAAAGCCAGTATCGTGGAGCCAGTTACAGAACAGGCACTGCCTTATGCGGTGGTGGATCCTTCCCGCACCTTTGGCTTCATTGCGGTAGCGGCAGGAAAAGGTGTTCAGCAGCTATTTGAAGATCTGGGAGTGGATCACATTGTTAGCGGCGGCCAAACGATGAATCCATCTACGGATGACATCCTTTCCGCTGTGCATGCGACCCCGTCTAAGACTGTTTTTGTCCTTCCTAACAATAAAAATATCATCATGGCGGCGGAACAAGCGGCAAAACTTGCCGACCGTAATGTGGTGGTATTGCCCACGCGGACGATCCCACAGGGCTTATCTGCAATGCTTGCGTTTGATCCTGACGCGGACGTAACGGAAAACATGATTACAATGCAAAAAGCATTTGAACGTGTTGGAACTGGTCAAATCACCTTTGCGGCGCGTGACAGTGATTATGATGGACATAAAATCAAACAGGGCGAACTGTTGGCGCTTGAAAACGGAAAGGTTTCCTTTACAGAAAAGGATTTGGCGAAATCCTTGACGCGTCTTACAAAATCTTTGGTGCATAAGGACAGCAGCTTTATAACATTGCTGTATGGTGAAGATATTTCGGATGAAACTGCAGAAGAAATGCGGCAGGCAGTTGTATCAAAGTTATCGGATGATATAGAAGTAGCACTTATTAATGGCGGTCAGCCTGTTTACTATTTTATTGTTTCGGTAGAATAAACCAATATTAAGAAGGGTTGCCATGCTTGATTCCAAACTAGGGAAATTATTATCTGCTGCCGTTTTAATGATTCTTGCAGTGGTCTTGGCACAAGTGTCGAAAGCGATACCGATGACCCCGGTACCGCTTTCCGCGGTGCTGGTCGCTGTATTACTTGCAGGAGCTTTGCTCGACCGAAAAACCGCGTTGCTGTCTCTTTCTGCCTATGTGCTGTGCGGACTTTTGGGAGCACCGGTTTTTCCGCATTCATCTGGGGGACTGCATGTATTGTCAGGCCCTACAGGGGGATTTATCTTGTCATACCCGTTGGTGGCTGTCTTAATAGCTTGTATGGCTGAAAAATGGGGACGAGGGTTTTTAAAGTATACGCTTTATATGGTACTCTCTTTGCTAGCCAGCTATGGAATTGGGACAGCACAGCTGCTGGCAATCACCAAGGCTGGCTTTGGCATGGGATTGAAGATGGCAGTTACGCCGTTTTTATTGCCGGATTTGGTGTTCTGTTTCATTGCCGCGGCCATTGCTTCGATATATGACCGTATTTTTCGACACCTGAAAAATGCATCATAAGTCACGGAAGAATAACAGTGTATAATTGCTGAAACCAAGATTTTGCGGAAAAAGCCGTAAAAGAGTTGACAATTGTACGCCGTAAGTATATACTACAGAAAGATATGGCATTGATGGGGAAAATTGCGTATTCTCAGCACAGAGAGGAATACATTGGTGAAAGTATTTCGAAAACCGCAAAAGCCGCCCCGGAGCTTTCCGACGATGAGTCGGACGTGTTGGAGCGTTAATCCGTTCGAGTGGTGCAGGGTCTCTGCACAATTTGGGTGGTACCACGGAATGTGTTTATGCACGCTTTTCGTCCCATTATTTGGGATGGAAGGCTTTTTTATTTTGAAATCTTTTAAGGAGCGATCAATTCAATGGAATGGACAGGACTTAATGAACTGCGTGAAAAATTCCTTAGCTTTTTTGAGAGCAAGGAACATCTTCGGCTTCAGAGTTTTCCTCTGGTTCCGCATAACGATGCAAGCCTATTGCTGATTAACTCAGGTATGGCACCAATGAAAAAATGGTTTTTAGGGCTGGAAACTCCGCCGAGAAAGCGCGTCACCACCTGCCAGAAGTGCATCCGCACGCCTGATATTGAAAACGTTGGAAAAACTGCACGTCATGGCACTTATTTTGAAATGTTGGGTAACTTTTCGTTTGGAGATTACTTCAAGCATGAAGCAACTGCTTGGGCTTGGGAGTTTATCACAAAAGAGTTAGGTCTGCCGGAAGATCGTCTTTGGGTATCCGTTTATGAGGACGACGATGAGGCTGTAGAAATTTGGACAAAAGAAGTTGGGGTAGACCCAACCCATATTGTTCGTATGGGCAAAGAAGATAATTTCTGGGAGATTGGCTCCGGTCCCTGCGGTCCATGTTCGGAAATTTACTTTGACCGCGGTGAAAAATATGGCTGTGGAAGTCCGGACTGCGGAGTCGGCTGTGAGTGTGACCGCTTTATTGAGTTTTGGAATTTGGTCTTTTCTCAGTTTGACGGCGATGGAGAAGGCCATTATGAACGTATGGAGCATCCAAATATCGATACCGGAATGGGTCTTGAGCGCCTGGCCTGCATACTGCAGGATGTAGACAACCTGTTTGAGGTAGATACCGTTCAGAACATTATGAAACATATTTCTAGAATTGCTGGCGTGAAATACCATGAAAGTGACAAGAACGATGTTTCTCTGCGTGTTATCACAGACCATATTCGTTCAACAACCTTTATGGTAGGCGATGGCGTATTGCCGCAAAATGAGGGTAGAGGATATGTTTTGCGCCGTTTGCTCCGTCGTGCTGCTCGTCATGGCAGACTGCTTGGCATCACGGAGCCGTTCCTGTATAAAGTTTGTGAAACTGTCATTCAGGAAAACGCTTCCGCTTATCCTGACCTTGTAGAAAACAAAGATTATATTGTTAAAGTCGTGAAAGTGGAAGAAGAACGTTTTGCCCGCACGATTGACCAAGGTCTTGGCATGCTCAATTCTATGATTGAAAAGATTGAAGCAGACGGCAAAGAAAAAATCTTAAAAGGTGCCGATGCATTCAAGCTTTATGATACGTTTGGATTCCCAGTTGATTTGATTCGTGAAATTTTGGAAGAGCACAAAATTGCGCTGGATGAACAGGGATTCACCAAATTTATGGATGAACAAAAACAGCGTGCTCGTGATGCGCGTGCTGCTATGGGCGATTTGGGCTGGAAAGAGGATGTTCTTGCGGACATCAAAGAAAAAGGCCGTTTCGTAGGGTATACACAGACCGAAATTGAAGCCAAAATCGTTGCACTCGTAAAAGATAACCAAAGAGTGGATATGCTTGAAGACGGCGAAATGGGAGAGATTGTACTCGATGTCACTCCGTTCTATGCGGAGAGCGGCGGACAGGCAGGGGACAGCTGAAGCATTACAGCTGGTGGCAGTCATTTTGCTGTGTACGACTGCAAAAAATCCCAAACCGGTCATTCTGTCCACGTTGGTGAATTGACGGTCGGAACGCTCAGTGTTGGCGATACAGTTAAAGTTTCAATTGATCTTGAACGCCGCCGAGATATCATGCGCAACCATACTTCCTGCCATCTTCTTCAGGCCGCACTGCGTTCTGTTCTTGGGGACCATGTGCATCAGGCTGGTGCATTCTATGATAATAAGATATGTCGTTTCGACTTCAGTCATTTCAGTGCAGTAACTCCGGAAGAACTGGAAAAGGTTGAAGAACTGGTTAACAACATGATTTTGTCTTCTATTGATGTAACCGTTCAGGAAATGCCGATTGAAGAAGCGAAAAAATTGGGTGCGATGGCGCTGTTTGGCGAGAAATATGGCGATACAGTTCGTGTCTGCAATGTTAAGGGCAAATCCATTGAATTCTGCGGCGGTACACATTTGGATAATACCGCAAAAGTCGGGCTGTTTAAAATCTTGAAAGAATCATCGGTAGCAGCTGGTGTACGCCGTATTGAGGCGGTGACAGGGAAAAATGTTCTGAGCCATATTCATGCACAGGAAGCATTGATGAATGAGACTGCGGCGGCTCTTAAAGTTGGAAATCCGGCTGAATTACCTGCAAAGGCGGCTTCACTTAACAATGAACTCAAAGAACTTCAGCATGCACTGGAATCGGCTGAGAATAAGCTGGCAGAAAGCCAAATGAGCGGCATGTTTGAAAACGAGAAAGATGTTAACGGTGTTCAAGTTGCGTCTGCTAAAATTGCAGGAGCAAAAGCAGATGCGCTTAGACATATGGGCGACCGTGCGAAAGAAAGCAATCCGGATTCCGTTTGCGTATTCACAACGGTAAACGACGGAAAAGCTACCATACTGGTTGCGTGCGGAAAACAAGCAGTTGCAAAAGGCGCACATGCCGGAAAAATCATCAAGGAATTGACTGCATTGTGCGGCGGAAGCGGCGGCGGACGTCCGGACAACGCAATGGGTGGTTGTACCGAACCTGCAAAACTTGATGGTGCGCTGGAAAAGCTGCCTGAGATTGTTGCAAACTATGTAAAATAAACAGGAAATCCTGTTTTAATAATTGAAAAGGGGGAACTAAAATGGAAGACTGCCTTTTCTGTAAAATTGCTGCTGGAGAAATCCCTAGCAAACGCATTTACGAGGACGACCAAGTAGTCGCATTTCACGACATTGACCCACAGGCGCCGGTTCATTTTTTGGTGATTCCACGCGAGCATATCTCCGGTGCGGATATGATTACCGATGAGAACTGTGCGATTGTAGGGCACATCTTTGCCGTGATTGCAAAAATTGCGAAGGACCTTGGCTGCGGCGATGATTTCCGCGTTGTAAATAACTGCGGAACACTTGCTGGACAGACGGTTAAGCACAACCGAGCGCACGAAACCCCTCCGGCTCAGGCTGCT
>CALLQM010000193.1 GCA_938014855.1 uncultured Clostridia bacterium
TATGGTGCGATTTGAACGATGAAAGTAAATTACTATCCAAGCTGATAAAAGGAGCTGCAGAAGTTAAGGGAAGCGACAACAGCCATCACAAAACGGGTGCCATGATGGGATTTTCTGACGGGTCTGTAAAGTGTCTGGTTTCGAAACCATCTATCGCCGGTTGGGGCATGAACTGGCAGAACTGCCATGAAGTGATTTTTGTCGGGCTGTCTGATAGCTTTGAATCTTACTATCAAGCTGTACGCAGGTGCTGGCGATTCGGACAAACTCATCCTGTAAATGTGCATATCGTAATTTCTGATGCAGAGGGTGCGGTAAAGGCAAATATTGAGCGCAAACAGGCGGACGCGGAAAGAATGACGCAGGAGCTCGTAAAGTATACACAGAAGATCCTTGAATCAGATATCAGATCGACCAAAAGAATAACAGAAACTTATTACGCACGTGAAAAGATGGAGGTACCAAAATGGCTGGTTGCGTAGACCAATACATAGATAACCGGATGGCTTTATATAATGGCGATTCCTGCGAGATTCTAGCCGAAATCCCGAGCAATTCCGTTCATTTCGAGGTGTATTCCCCGCCGTTTGCAAGTCTGTATACTTACAGCAACAGCGAGCGGGATTTGGGCAACTGCCGAACGAAATCAGAGTTCTTTGAGCAGTTTGAATTTATCGTCAGAGATCTGTACCGGGTATTGATGCCCGGCAGACTTATGGCGGTTCACTGCATGAATCTTCCCACGTCAAAAGAACGGCACGGGTATATCGGCATTGAGGATTTTCGGGGCGATTTGATACGGCTGTTTGAATCCGTCGGTTACATCTACCACAGTGAAGTATGCATTTGGAAAGACCCTGTTGTCGCCATGCAGAGGACAAAAGCACTCGGGCTATTACATAAACAGCTTAAAAAAGACAGTTGTATGAGTCGCCAAGGAATACCAGATTATCTAGTAGTCATGCGTAAGCCGGGAGACAATCCAGAGCGAGTCAGCCACACGAATGTTACATTTCCTGTTAATGTGTGGCAGAGGTATGCGAGCCCGATTTGGATGGATATAAACCCGTCCGATACGTTGCAAGGGCGATCCGCACGGGAGGAAAAAGACGAACGGCATATCTGTCCACTGCAGCTTACAGTTATCCGCAGAGCGTTGAACTTGTGGACAAATCCAAACGATATTGTTTTGACCCCATTTTTAGGCATTGGGAGTGAAGCATATCAAGCTTTAAAAATAGGGCGTAGAGCGGTCGGAATTGAGTTAAAAGAAAGCTATTACCGGCAGGCGGTAGCAAACTGTAAAAGTGTTGTTGAATGCAAACAGACAAGTTTATGGTAAAGGGGATATAAATGGCAGACCCAAAAAAATATTGGT
>CALLQM010000194.1 GCA_938014855.1 uncultured Clostridia bacterium
AAGGCCGCGAGCGTTCAGCCCAGTCGCTGTATGAGATGCTGCCCTTATTTACCGATGTGGTCCAAGCAGCGATTCCAAACCGTTCGTCTGTTGTTTATAAACGGGAGGGCGTGCGCGGTGCGGCACGCCGCTGTTTTACCCAAATTCTTACTCAGTTTGGTTTGCAGTAGGGGAAAGGAGGTCATGGAATGGAACCGATTATCATTAAGTTTACTCTTAACGGAAAAGAAGTCTCCACCTCTGCTGCGCCAAACAAGCGCCTTGTGGATTTTCTGCGTGACGATATGGGAATGCTCAGCGTAAAAGAGGGGTGCAGTGAGGGTGAATGTGGTGCATGCACCATTATTTATAACGGCAAAGCCGTCACTTCCTGCCTGATGCTTGCCGGACAGGCAGATGGCAGTTCGATCATCACCTTGGAAGGCGTTTCAAAAAACGGTGAGCTGGATTACATACAGAGGGCTTTTGTTGATGCTGGAGCTGTTCAGTGCGGCTATTGCACACCGGGTATGGTGCTGTCGGCGAAAGCACTTCTTGATAAAAAACCAAATGCTACAACCGAAGAAATCCGTCGTGCTATGTCCGGCAATCTGTGCCGTTGTACAGGCTACACCAAGATTATAAAAGCTGTGGAAATGGCTCGTGATTCGAAAGGAGGCGCTGCAGAGTGAATCTAGGTTATTCGATTCTCGGAAAAAGTGTCATAAAAAAAGACACAATGGAGAAGGTGCTTGGCACTGCTAAATTCGCAGCTGACTTAACGCTTCCGAATATGCTGTACGGCGGCGTATTCCGCAGCACCATTCCATCCGGATACATAAAAAAATTTGATCCATCAGCGGCTCTGGCAATTCCGGGCGTTGCCTGCGTTCTAACACACAAGGATGTACCCGGCAAAAACCGGATCGGTATCATTTTAAAGGACGAGCCGGTTCTTGTGGATGATAAAATCCGCCGCTACGGTGACGCGATCGCAGTGGTTGCTGCGCAGACACCGGATCTCGTACAGGAAGCGCTGGATGCCATTAAAGTAGAATACGAAGAAATCGAACCCGTTCTCAGCATAGAGCGTGCAGCACAAGCTGATTCTCCCAAAATCCATGGTGAGAGCAATGTTCACCAGACCAAGCATCTTGAGCATGGAAATGTCGACGAAGCTTTTAAGCATTGTGACCTTATTATAGAAAATGACTATGAGACCCCGATGCTTTCTCATATGTTTATCGAACCAGACGCAGGAATTGCTGCCTATGAAAATGGCATGATGACGGTTTACAGTTCCACACAGAATCCACACTATGACCGGGGCGAAATTGCGGCAATGTTAAATTTCCCGAATAATCAGGTCACCTGTGTGCAGGTGACAACGGGAGGCGGATTTGGCGGAAAATTAGACATTTCCGTGCAGTGTCATGCCGCATTGCTCTCCTATCATACCGGACAGCCGGTAAAAATTATCCGAAGCCGTCAAGAATCGACGCTGGTATCATCTAAGCGCCATCCCGTTAAAATGCATTATAAGACCGGTGCAACTAAGGATGGAAAGATTTTAGCTGTTCAGGCAACTTTGATCGGCGATACCGGTGCCTATGCATCTTATGGTCCGGCTGTAATTACTCGGGCTGTGGTACATGCCGCAGGCCCGTACGAAGTGCCGAATGTCCGCGTTGATGCCACGTTCTACTATACCAATAATCCGATGGCCGGTGCATTCCGCGGATTTGGAGTTCCACAGGTTGCTGTGGCACATGAAGGCCAAATGAATGCGCTTGCAAAAGCACTGGATATGGACCCGATTGAAATTCGGATTTTAAATGCTCATCGTATTGGATCGATTACCTCAACGGGACAAGTTCTGGAGGACAATGTCGGATTTTTAGAGACACTCGAAGCGGCAAGAAACAAAGCGAAAGAGCTATTTCCGGAGTGTGTCGCATCCGCGCCGCATAAACGCCGCGGACGAGGATACGGCTGTATGTATTATGGGATCGGAAATACCGGTCTGCCCAATCCAGCCGGTGCTTTCCTCGAAGTTTTGCCCGATGCAAGCGTCAATCTGATGGTCGGCTGCGCCGACATTGGTCAAGGCTCGACCTCGGCCATGGCTCAGATAGCGGCAGAAGAACTTGGACTGGAATATGAAGATATTCATGTCACATTTGCCAATACAGAGGTAACACCAGAAGGCGGCGCAACCTCTGCAAGCCGCCAGACCTTTATTTCTGGAAGTGCGTCGATGCTTGCGGCCCGCATGGCAAAAGGCACGCTTTCTGAAGTCGCTTCCGCCTATCTAAAGGTTCCTGCCGATAAACTGGTTTTCCGTCATCGTGAAATTTACGCGGCTGACGATCGTTGCGTTCGCATGACGTATTTAGAGCTGATGAGTGAGATGAAGCGTTTGGGGAAGCTGGCGCTGGGTTGTGGTTCTTACAACCCAAAAACAACCGGCTTAAATCCAAAGGATCTGTCCGGTATCCCATTTGAAGTTTACTCCTATGCCACTACGATCGTTGACCTTGAAATCGATACCGAGACCGGACTGGTTGATGTACTCAATGTAGTATCCGCGCACGATGTAGGTACGGCAGTCAATAAGCAGGCTGTTGAAGGGCAGATTGAGGGTGGCGTAGTTATGGGAATAGGATTTGCCCTTCTTGAAAAGGTCGAGACTTGGAACGGGAGGATCACGAACCCAGTTTTTTCAAAATATCTGCTGGCAACCGCAATGGATGCACCGAATATCTATCCAGTTGTTATAGAAACTCCCGGTAAGTCCGGACCGTTCGGTGCCAAAGGGGTCGGTGAACCTGCCCTGATTCCGACTATTCCTGCTGCGGCGGACGCTGTTGAAAATGCGCTGGGCATTCATTTTGGAAAGCTTCCCATACAGCATATCGATATCATGAGGGAACTTTATAAAAAATAGCTCATGGGTGAAAAGCCTTATTTTACTGGGAACGCATCTAAAAGCAGCCTCGTTAAGAAAAGCGGTTTTTAGATAAGATCTTTTGTCTAATTGGAAGTTTCCCGTCTGGCATTGGCGTAAAGCGCCATACCAAATGAATCGGAGTGAAGAATTTGAATTGTATTGAAAAATATCTGGCCAAATCTGCCGGAGTAGATCAGGCAAAACCCGGTCAGGATCTTTCCTGCCGCGTCCGATATGTGGCGGCACATGACGTGACTGCTCCAATTGCGATCAGCATGTTTCGCAAAATTGGAGTAAAAAAGGTGTTTGATCCGAACCGTGTTATTTTAATTGTTGATCATATCTATCCTGCTGCCAGCGAAAAGGCGCGTGACAGCGTCTGGAAGATGCAGGATTTCGCAAAGGAATTTGGTGTGCAGCTCTACCATCGCGGCGAAGGTGTCATTCACCAGCTTATGTATGAAAGACATCGTGCAAAACCTGGAGAGATTATTGCGATAGCGGATTCGCACACCGGTACTTGCGGCGGATATGGTGCCATCGGCATTGGAGTTGGCTCTACCGAACTGGCTGCGGCAATGGCAACGGGCAAACTCGATTTGGAAGTACCTGAGGTGATTCAGATTCATCTTACCGGAGACTGTCCATCCAATGTGTTCGGCAAGGATCTGATTTTATATCTTGGCAGCCTTTTCGGTACGGATTATCTGGTGGATCGCGCGCTTTTATTTACCGGTCCCGGAATGGATGAGTTTTCAGTTGAGGAACGAATGACCGTTTGCAATATGGGTATTGAGCTCGGCGCTATGATTACGCTTTTTGGCTCAACAGCACTTGAACCGGATACGGCGGAAGTGCGCGAAGTGGATTTAAGTCTGCTTGAACCTCAGATCGCTTGTCCGTTTTCTCCTGCAAATGTCGTCCCTGTCCGTAAGGTTTCCGGAACACCGGTTACACAGGTGGTTGTTGGTTCGTGTACAAACGGACGTTTAAATGATATGGAGCAGGTTGCAAAGGCTTTCGCCGGCAAACAGGTCCATCCCGATGTCAATACGCTGATCATCCCTGCATCTCGCGATGTGCTGGACGAAATGGAGGCACGGGGTTGGTGCAAGATTATAAGAGACGCAGGCGCAACGGTGCTAAATCCGGGATGCGGCCCCTGCTTCGGCGCTCATGAGGGCCTGACGAGTCAGCGGGATGTGGTTGTATCCACCACCAATCGCAACTTTCCGGGACGTATGGGCAGCATGAAAGCCAATATTTATCTGGCTTCTCCAGCAACGGCTGCCGTTACTGC
>CALLQM010000195.1 GCA_938014855.1 uncultured Clostridia bacterium
CGTTGTAATACGAATAGTAAGGGTTTTTTTCTTCGACCCAGCAGGATCGGTCTGCAATCAAACGGCGCTCAAAGGTTGCGATATGATCCCGCCCAAACAGCGGAGAATTGCGTCCGCACCAGAGAAACCATAGGAAATCGCCGCCGAACTGCCGTTCTTTGGTTCCGGATTTCGCGTAGTACGCCTGCCGCGCGATCGTTTCCGCATAATCCATAAACGATTTACCCGAAAGGTCTTTACAGCCGATGTTAAATTTCATGAACGATCCGTCTGGATTCATCGGGATGCATCCATGAAACAGCAGATTTCCGTTAAAGCACTTATAAAGTCCGCCCTTGGAATACAGAAATTTGACATGTTTCTGCAGTTTTTCACTGCGCAGAAATGCCTGCTTGAGCTGTTCCATAACCGCGGCTTCTTCATCCGAAAGTGCATAGGGATTTTCCTGATCGATGGTCGGGAAAACATGATCCAGCAGCGGATACTCTTTTTCACCGATCCGAACCGTCCCTTTTTCCAGATCGATCTTATCCAGCAGCAGCCGGTCGTTCATGCCAAACTGCGGATTGCGCAGGATCACCTGCCCCTCGAGTTTTAAAAGGATCACCGCGATCGCTTTATGCATCTTGGAAGCAAGCTCCAGATCTTTCGCATCGTAGGTAGCCGTTTTGTCAGGGATTTTCGGGGTATAGCAGGAGGTGTCGGTGTTGCGGTAAATTTCGTTAGCAAACAGCGCCAACGGACGCAGACTGACACCATACCCAATTTCAATCACTTCCAGATTGTTGTAAGTGATCGAATTATTGAGCACCGCGGCGATGCAGGTCGGGCTTCCGGTTGCGGCGCCCATCCAAAGCACATCATGATTTCCCCACTGAATATCCACCGAATGGTGCTTCATCAGCAGATCCATGATGATATCCGCGCGCGGTCCGCGGTCAAAAATATCGCCCACAATATGCAGATGATCGACCACCAGCCGTTTAATGACACCGCATAGACAGATCACAAAATCGTCCGCACGGTCAATATCGATGATGGTCGAGATAATATTTTCGTAATAATCTTTTTTATTATGAACTTCATAGTTGGTGTTGAGAAGTTCGTCAATGATATAGCCATAATGTTTTGGCAGCGCTTTGCGCACCTTGGAGCGGGTATATTTGGAGGACACCAGCCGGCAGATTTCAATTAGACGGTTGAGCGTGAGCTTGTACCATTCGTTTAAATCCGGGATTGTCTCGTGGATTTCCTCCAATTTTTCCTCGGGATAATAAATCAGCGTAGCTAATGACTTGTGGATCAAAGACAACACGGACAATTTCTGTATGGCCAGTTAGGCCAGTGCAAACCTCTTCGTAAGTTGGGTTTGGGGTGATCCCCCCGCTGTAGCCGACAGATGTTGAATATAC
>CALLQM010000196.1 GCA_938014855.1 uncultured Clostridia bacterium
CTCCTCCACATTGGCAATCCCCGAAAGGGCATTCTCAATCGGGTCGGTAATGATTCTGGAATCTACAATTTCGAATTCATCCGATACAAAAATATAATCGATTGGATCGGCTTTCAATTTTATTTTACCGGTAAAATTATGGAACGTATTGGAGAGAGTTTCCGGATCGAATTTTGAGTAAACATCCGTTAAGTGTACATCAGGAAAATCCAATACGTGATCGGTCAAACATTTTACGAGACGGCTGTTTGGCGTACAGTTTAAATCTCCCATCAGAATGGTCGGGAGGGGATGATCCTCGTTAAATTTTGAGATATATTCCAAAATAACTTTTACCCCAAATAATCTTGCAATTCCGCTGATATGATCCAAATGAGTATTAAAAACGCGAATCGTACCAAGCCGCTCAATTTTTACTTCCGCAGCGGTGCAGATACGCGGAAAAATGGCCAAATACGCGCGGCTGATTTTTTCCGGCTTTTTGGAAAGCCAAAATGTTTTGATAAAATTTACTTTTACTTCTTCATTTTTAATAATAATATCACTGTGTTCATCATTTTTCGGCCGCAAGCCCTTATATCGTCCAAATCCAAGAATGCTGTATTCACTGCTTAACAGATCTTGTACATCTTTTCGCATGCCGGGAAGCAATTCTTGTACGCCCACAATGGTAGCGCCGCTTTCACGAATAAATTGAGCGGCAATCGCTTTTCGTTCCTTCCATCTTCGAGAACGCCGAAATCCGAAACCGAAGTCACGCTTTAAATTAAAGGAAATAACACGCAATAAAGTTTGATTATCCAAAGGATCACCAGCTTATTAAATCTTTTGTTAGTTTACCACGTTTTAATAGGACTTACAAATGTTATGACCATAAAAAAATACAATATTTGGAGTTTCATACTTTTTCAATTATGCATAAATACAGGGGATATCGGGTTGTAAATTTTGTGCAATCCAAGTATAATAGAAATCAATGACAACAATGTGATTGGAGGACAACGGGATGAAATATATGGATGTCAAAACAGTTGACGGCGTCATAAAAATGGCAAAAATTGCAAAAGGTGCCGACTATTTTGGTGTAACAATTCCCGAAAAGCGTGCTTGGGCGCTTATGGATCGGTATTTAGAACTCGGTGGAAACACGATTGATACAGCGCGCCTTTATGGACGCAAAAATGCGGATGATACGATCTCTCGCAGTGAACCGATCGTCGGCCGCTGGATGGCGGCACGCGGCAATCGCGACCAGCTTATTTTGGTTACAAAAGGCGGACATCCTGATCGAAATCATTTGCTGAAAAGCCGTATTTCAAAGGAAATTATTGACTATGAATTGGAAACAAGCCTAAGTGAATTAGGTGTCGATTATGTTGACATTTATTTCCTGCATCGTGACAATCCCGATATGCCGGTAGGGGAAATTGTTGACATGATGGATGAGCATGTTAAGGCGGGCAGAATTCGTGCGTTAGGCGCTTCCAACTGGACGGTTAAACGCATCAATGAGGCGAATGCTTATGCAAAAGCGCACGGCAAAACGCCATTCACCATTTCTCAAATTCAGTGGGGAATTGCTCACAGCACCAGTGAACTTTGGAACGACCCGACACTTTTATGCATGAACGACACAGAATATCAAGGCTATTTGGAAAATAAGATTCCGGTGATGGGCTTTGCGTCACAGGGCGGCGGATTTTTCTCCAAAATGCTGGAAGGTGGAACACTTCGGGATAAATTTAAGGAAAGATACGACAACCCAGTCAATCGGCATCGGCTGGCTGCAGTCAAAGCAATGTGTGAAAAAACCGGAAAATCAGCCGCCGCAGTTGGAATGGCATTCTTGACCTCCAATCCGGTTGAGAGCAGTGCTTTGATTGGATGCTCCACCATAAAACAGCTGGAGGACAGCATGTCTGACTGTGACTTTACGCTGACTGCCGAAGAATGTGCTCAGCTGGTGAAATAGGATGCCGGGAATATTGACGGTCAATTTAGAAACGGGTATGCCAACCGTGGATACGGCGAAAACGCGTATGAATGCCGCTTTGCGCTCTGCAAAAGCACAGCATATGACGGCGCTGAAACTGATTCACGGGTATGGTTCGAGCGGGAAAGGCGGCCGCATACGAACTAGTGTACGCCGAGAATTGGCGATTATGAAACAAGCAGGAAAAATTAAAGAAGTTGTCCCAGGAGAGGAATTTTCTCCGTTTGAAGAACATGCGCGCCGAGCGCTTGTGATGTGCCCGGAACTCTCCCGCGACCGAGACTATACAAGATGCAATCAGGGTATCACGGTGGTGATTTTATGAATGTAAACACTCGGAAAAGGCAATCGGTACATACTTTTTTAAAACGTTGGTGGCCGCTGCTGCTTTTGCTGGTATCGGTGTTGCTTATCGTGGCGGCGCGGTTGGATGCCGGCTGGGTGGAACGGTACTATTCTTCCGGATTTTATCCGATGGTAGAAACGTTTTTCGGCAGCATCACGTCGCTCCTGCCGTTTTCTTTAGCGGAATTTTTTATCTGTACCGCGCTGATGTCGGTGCCGGTACTGGTAGTGCTTGCGTTATGCCGCAAAATTAAAATTCCGTGGCGGAGATTGCCTGTCTGGGTGTTACGATTTTCCTGTATTGCAGTGTTTGTGTTCGTTTTGCTCTGTGGACTAAACTACTACCGCTTTGAATTTGCCGAGTTCAGCGGGCTTTCTGTTCGGGAATCCACAACAGAAGAACTGACAGCATTATGTGCGGAGCTGGTTCACAAAGCAAATGAATTGAGAAACGATGTCCAAGTGGATGAAAACGGAATTACGGTACTTTCACAGTCTATGCGCGTTACGGCAAAGACGGCAAACGAATCCTTTGCGCGGCTTGCAGAGGAGTATGCGGTCCTGCCGGATATGAACATCACTCCAAAACCGATTTTGAACTCATGGTGGATGTCGATGATGCAGATTACCGGTGTGTTTACGCCGTACACATTTGAGGCAAACGTAAACATAGCCTCTCCCGATTATTCGATTCCGGCTACCATGTGCCACGAATTGGCGCATACGCGCGGCTTTATGCGAGAAGACGAAGCAAATTTCATCGGTTATCTTGCTTGTATGCGCAGTGATTCGTCGGATTTCCGTTACAGCGGTGTCATGTTGGCGCTCATCCACTCACTAAATCGGCTTTATGCGGATGACCCGGAACAATTCGTTCAGGTGAATGCGTTGATTTCGGACGGCGTACGCTTGGATTTTCGCTATAATAATGCCTATTGGGCGCAGTATGAAGGCCCTGTCGCCAAGGCCGCCGATGCGGTCAATCATGTCTATTTGCAGGCGAATGCACAAAGTGACGGCGTTCGCAGTTATGGACGTATGGTCGATTTGTTGCTTGCAGATTACCGTGCTCGGCATCAATCCTTTTAAGCATAAGTCATACGAATGCAGGAAATTCCATGAAGTTTTTGGATGGTCGAAAATAATTTGTCGATTAAGACTATTGAAGCTGTACCAAAATAGTGATATGATAGTAAAAATATAATGATATAGCAAACTCATGGAATAAAGGATGGAGGACGTATGCTGAACACAAATGCATCTGAAAAATTTACAAAAGAGGGGCTTACTTTCGACGACGTGCTGTTGATTCCTGCAAAGTCAGAAGTCGTACCTGCCGACGTTGATATTTCCACCAATCTTGTGAAGGGGATTCGGCTGAACTCTCCGTTTCTGACCTCGGCTATGGATACGGTTACAACTTCAAAAATGGCAATTGCAATCGCGCGAGAAGGCGGCATTGGAATCATTCATAAAAATATGAGTATTTCTGCGCAGGCTGACGGGGTAGATACGGTCAAACGTTCAGAAAATGGCGTTATTGCGAATCCGTTTTTTCTTTCACCGGAGCATTTTGTCTATGATGCAGATGAAATCATGTCAAAATATAAAATTTCCGGTGTGCCGATCTGTGAAGAAGGAAAATTGGTTGGTATTTTGACCAACCGCGATCTGCGTTTCTTGGAAGATCATGGCACAAAGATCAAGAATGTGATGACCAAAGAAAACTTGGTCACGGGTGCTGTGGGGACGACGTTAAAACAAGCACAGGAAATTTTGCGTCAGCACAAGATTGAAAAGCTCCCTTTGGTAGATGACGAAGGTTATCTGCGCGGACTGATTACGATTAAAGATATTGAAAAAGCTGTTCAATATCCGAACTCTGCGCGTGACAGCGGCGGCAGACTGTTAGCTGGAGCCGCAATCGGTATTACGCCCGATTATATGGATCGAGTGGACGAGCTCATCAAAGCCGGCGCAGATGTATTGGTTTTGGATTCTGCTCATGGGCATAATGTTATGATTTTTGACTGCCTAAAAGCGATCAAAGCCAAATATCCCAACCAGCCGGTGATTGCGGGCAATGTAGCGACCGCACGCGCGACAGAGGATTTAATCAATGTTGGCGCAGATGCAATTAAAGTCGGTATCGGCCCTGGATCCATCTGCACCACCCGTGTAGTTGCGGGAATCGGTGTTCCGCAGTTAACAGCAGTATATGATGCGGCAAGTGTTGCTTGTAAATATGGGGTTCCGATCATTGCAGACGGCGGAATTAAATATTCCGGCGATATTGTAAAAGCTCTTGCGGCAGGTGCATCGACCGTTATGCTCGGTTCTCTGCTTGCAGGATGTGCAGAAAGCCCGGGAGAAATCGAGATTTATCAGGGCAGAAGCTTTAAGGTATACCGCGGCATGGGTTCTCTTGCAGCAATGAACGAGGGTTCCAGTGACCGTTACTTCCAGTCCGGCAAGAAAAAATTAGTTCCGGAAGGGGTAGAAGGCCGCGTTCCTTATAAGGGCATTGTGGCGGATACGATTTTCCAACTGATTGGCGGTATTCGTTCCGGTATGGGTTATACAGGATGTAAGACCATTCCGGAAATGCATGAAAAAGCGCAGTTTGTCCGCATTACAGGAGCAGGGCTTAAAGAAAGCCATCCGCACGACATCTATGTCACAAAAGAAGCTCCAAACTATTCAATCAATCCGTAATGGAATATAAAAAACGCACCCCAATTGGGGTGCGTTTTCATTATGTCTGTTAAGAAGCCGATTCGTTTTCATTTTTCGGTTCATCAGATAGAATAGGTTCGTTTTGTTCGGTGTAATCAAGCTGAACGTCATCTGGATGTAACCGTTCTTGCACTTGATGGATGATATCCTGCATGACATCGACACGGTCATTTAATACAAACAAGATTTCTTCCACCGATTTTTGCAAATTTGCAGCATCCCCGCTGAACGAGGAAAGCTCGGTATAGAAATTTTTCATATAATCCTGTGCCTGCATTGAAATTTCTTTGGCTCTTGCGTTTGCAGATCGAATGATTTTTTCAGCATTTTGCTTTGCTTCAATAATTGTATCACCGATTTGAGTGGAAAAATCATCGTATTTGCGGCTTTTATATTCTAAGCTTTCCACTTTAAACTGAAGCTGTCGATTCCGTTCAAGCTGGATTTGCAGTTCGCGTTCGTTATCGTCCAGCTTTTTTTTCAATATCTCATAACTGGATTGGAGCTCTGAAATCATTGAATTGGCCTGATTTGCTAATTTACGTTCTTCTTCCAATTGGTTTGCGACGGCGGCCAATTTTCCTTCTCCATCCGTTATTTGTTCTTCCAAACTTTTAATATGAGACAACTGAGACTCCTGTGCCTTTTCATATGCCTCAAGCTTTTCCTGATACTTCAACTCGGCTTCGTGGAATTCTTCGTTTAGAGAATCTATGTAAGTTAAAACAGATTTTTTTTCAAATCCGCCAAATGTAGTTGATTTAAAAACACCGGAGTCCTCCATAGTATACCATCCTTTCAATAAAGTAATGATTCCATCTTTCTATGCAACAGTATAACATTTTAATCATAAAAATACAAAGCAAAATTGTTAAAAAATGTAATTTGTGATTATAAAATTTTTTTATACTATAAAATAGCATACTTTTTACATGGTAAGATGAGGTATGATGGTTATCGAATGCGGCATTTTGTATAAGTTCGACAGAAGCGATTTGATTCGATGTGAAATATGCTGCAACCTGACTCTTTACAACGTTTATTCAATATGTTATAGTGTATTTCATGGTAAAACAAAAGTGTGCAAGAGGTGGACAAAATGATGAATCATGTGAAATTACTGGTCGATGCTCAGGTACTGCCCGAAGTCTTCACAAAGGTTGTTCAGGCAAAGATGTTTCTTGCGCAGGGAAAAGCCAAAAGTTCTTCGCAGGCGGCTCAAATGGCCGGCATTTCGCGAAGTGCATTTTATAAATACAAAGATTCTGTTTATTTATATGATGAGCGCTTGAATGAAAACATTGTAACACTGTATCTGACGCTCGAAGACCAACCGGGTGTGCTGTCTTCCTTGCTGGGAGAATTGTATCAGGCTGGGTGCAATATCATCACAGTCAATCAAAATATCCCGGTTGATGGTGTTGCAATCGTAACCGTATCGGTACGAACCAATAATTCCATTCTGTCTCGTTCTGAAATCTTGGAGCGACTGGGCAATTTGGAAGGAATTGTGGAAGCAAAAGCAATTTAAACAAATACTGTTTAGCAGTTTATTTAATTCCCCAAACTAGGGAAACTCAACAATTGGGAGGCAAACAAGAATGAATATAGCTCTTTTGGGGCACGGCACCGTCGGCTCCGGCGTTGCGGAAGTGTTTTTTAAAAATCGCGCCTCACTCGAAAGAAAGGCAGGTCAGGAACTTGATCTAAAGTACATCCTGGATCTGAGAGATTTTCCCGATCTCCCTTATGCCGACCGTTTTGTAAAAGATTTTAATCTCATTGCAAATGACGATAGTGTAAAGGTGGTTGCAGAAGTAATTGGCGGGTTAGAGCCTGCTTATACCTTTACGAAAACCTGTTTAAAACATGGAAAAAGTGTGGTTACCTCCAACAAAGAATTGGTGGCACAGCATGGCGCGGAACTGCTTCAAATTGCGCGCGAAAACCATGTCAACTATTTCTTCGAAGCCAGCGTTGGCGGCGGTATTCCTATTATTCGTCCGCTGCATATGTGCTTGGCGGCAAACCGCATTGAAGAAATTGCCGGTATTCTAAATGGTACAACCAACTTTATTCTTACAAAAATGATTCGCGAAAAAATGTCCTTTGAGGATGCTTTGGCGTTAGCACAAAAACTTGGCTATGCGGAACGCAATCCTGCCGCGGATGTAGAAGGACAGGACGCTTGCAGAAAGATCTGCATTTTGGCGGCTTTAGCATTTGGCGAGCATGTGTATCCCAAGGATGTCCCTACCGAAGGAATTACGAAAGTCACCTTAGAAGATGTTGCTTATGCGGACGATCTTGATTGTGTAATCAAACTCATCGGACGCGCTAAACGTGACGAAAACAGCACAAAGATTTCAGCAATGGTAGCACCTGCGCTGATTCATAGAGAAAGCCAGCTTGGTACAGTGGATGATGTATTCAACGCCATTTTAGTACGCGGTGATGCAACCGGAGACGTTGTGTTTTATGGAAAAGGCGCAGGAAAACTGCCAACCGCATCCGCTGTTATGGGAGATATTATTGACTGCGCAAAATCGTCGGATACAAGCCCGTCTTTGCGCTGGAAAACCTCGAACGGCGGCAATGTCGAGGAGAAGGGTAAAAACGAAACTGCGGTGTACCTGCGCTGTCAGTCCGACATGGCAAATCTGCCTCAGGAGGCTGAATCCTTGTTTGGCAAACTTCAAATGCTAAACCGCGATAATCAGCCGGCAAACGAGTTTGCGTTTATTACACCGGTTCTAACCGAACAGGAAATTGATACCGCAGTTGCGAAACTGGAAGGGATGGGCGTCAAATTCCTTGGAAAAATCCGGGTGCTTGATTACGAATGATAAAGTTACGTATACCGGCCACCAGCGCGAATATTGGTCCGGGATTTGACTCCATTGGTTTAGCCGTCAACCTTTATAATCACGTGACGATGGAGGAAGCGGACAGCTGTCAGATTTCGTCCTTGGACGGCATCCCTGTCCCCACAGACGAAACCAATATTATCTATTCAACGGCTAAGCAGCTATACCACATCTGTGGAGTTCCATTTTATGGAATGAAAATCGAGCAAATCAATAACATCCCGTTTGCTCGTGGGCTGGGAAGCTCCTCTGCCTGTGTAATTGCAGGGCTAAAGGGAGCCAATACATTGCTGGGAAACCCCGTTTCGGATGCGGAATTGATTAATATAGCCGCATCCATTGAGGGTCACCCCGATAACTCCACTCCTGCGCTTGTCGGCGGTCTTGTAACAGCTGTCATGGAGGGGGACAAAGTTTTTTTCGTCAAACAAGAAATTAAAACCGATCTGCATTTTGTCGCGATTATACCGGACTTTGAACTGAAAACATCGCAGGCGAGATCGGTGCTCCCGGATCGGATTGACCGTAAAGACGGAGTGTTTAATCTATCACGCGCCGCGCTGATGTCGGTATCTCTTTACAGCGGAAACTATCAGAATCTGCGTGTTGCGGCTGACGACCGCATCCATCAGCCTTATCGGCTTGGACTCATTAAAGGCGGCGAAGCGGTCATGCAGGCATGCTATCATTTGGGCGCCTACGCTGCGTTTATAAGCGGAGCAGGTTCGACCTTGATGGCAATTGTGGATGCTAATTTGAACGATTTTGGCGACTGCATTGCTCGGCGGCTCCCGGAATTGGGACTGTACGGTTGGCGTGTGCATACACTATCCATAGATAATGTAGGTACACAAATCATAAATGAGGCAGAAAACGGAAAATAGACGCATAATAAAAGTACATCTGCGACTGGTTGAGCCAATCGCAGAAAGCACGAAAATCAGTCATTTTTTGGAGATACGCCGAATAATATTGGAGGAATGGGCATGAATTTAGTGGTACAGAAGTTCGGTGGAACGTCTGTAAGGGATGCAGAACGCATCTTTAATGTAGCACGTATCGTTACGGAAACCTACCAAAAGGGCAATAATGTAGTCGTTGTGGTATCTGCACAGGGCGATACAACCGACGATTTAATTACAAAAGCACAGGAAATCAATCCCAATGCGTCCAAACGCGAAATGGATGTTTTGCTCACCACCGGTGAACAGATTTCAATGTCGCTTTTAGCAATGGCAATCGAAAAACTCGGGTTTCCGGTTACGTCACTAACTGGCTGGCAGGCAGGATTCCTGTCCGATTCCAACCATGGCTCGGCACGTATTC
>CALLQM010000197.1 GCA_938014855.1 uncultured Clostridia bacterium
ATTGACAGGCTTCCCAGCAGTAGTTTCGCCGAAAAAGAAACTGTACCGGCTACCACTAAGACTATCCTTAGGCTTATCACGAGCTTTAAATATCCCTTGTAATATTCCCATTGACATCACTCTCCTTTATTAAAAAATAAGCAGTCCACGTTCATCATAAACTGACGAACCTGTACCTCCACCACAGCGAATAGCGCGATCAAGTGCCATAATCGTAGCTACTGCTCCGTCAATTTTCTCAGTTGACTTTTCCTTATCCGCCTTTATATTCCCAGCAGGATCAGTTCGGACAAATATGTTGTCCATCATCCACCAAAGGACCGGATGTCCGCCATGGGCGATTTTCTGTTCCAAGGTCAGTTTCATGAGTTCTTTAGTCGGTGGAGACATATCTTTAAAGCCTTGACCGAAGGGAACTACTGTAAAGCCGAGGTTTTCAAGATTCTGCGTCATTTGCACTGCACCCCAGCGGTCGAAGGCAATTTCTCTAATGTTGTATTTCATACCAAGGTCCTCAATAAAGGCTTCAATAAAACCATAATGCACCACATTGCCTTCCGTGGTTTTAAGAAAACCTTGTTTTTCCCATACATCATAATTTACATGGTCACGTCGAACACGCAAATCGATGTTATCCTCCGGTATCCAGAAGAACGGCATAACAGAGTATTTATCGTCCTCGTCCAATGGGGGAAAGACTAGCACAAAAGCCGTAATATCTGTACTGCTCGATAGGTCAAGACCTCCGTAACAAACTCTCCCACGCAGTGATTCCGGGTCAACAGCAAATGCACAGGCATCCCATTTTTCCATCGGCATCCAGCGCACCGCCTGTTTGACCCATTGATTGAGTCTAAGTTGACGGAAGCTGTTCTCTTCAGCAGGATTCTGTCTTGCTGATTCAAAGGCTGCTTTCACTTTATCCATACCAACCGTAATGCCCAACGAGGGATTTGCTTTCTTCCATACCTTTGGATCAGTCCAGTCATCCTCTAAAGCAGCACCATATATGACAGGGTAGAAAGTAGGATCATTTTTTCTTCCATCTATGATATCCAGCGCCTTCTGATGTACTTCCCAGCAGATACTGTTCTGATTGTCTCCAGCAGTGGTTATAAGGAAATACAGTGGCTACATTCTGGCATCACCACTTCCTTTTGTCATAACATCAAAGAGCTTTCTGTTCGGTTGGGTGTGAAGTTCGTCAAACACCACACCATGGGTATTAAAACCGTGCTTGTTGCTGACATCGGCTGACAGCACTTGATAAATACTGCCCGTCGGTTGATAGATGAGTCGCTTTGTAGAGTCAAGAATCTTCACTCGTTTTGCTAAAGCCGGGCACATCCGCACCATATCCGCCGCAACATTAAAAACGATGGATGCTTGATTACGATCAGCTGCAAAGCCATATACCTCAGCACGCTCCTCGTTATCTCCGCAGGTGAGCAACAGGGCAACAGCCGCCGCAAGCTCACTTTTTCCCATCTTTTTAGGTATTTCTACATAAGCAGTATTGAACTGCCGATAGCCGTTCGGCTTTAGAATTCCGAATACATCACGGATAATCCGCTCTTGCCAGTCGATTAATTCAAACGGCTTACCCGCCCATGTTCCTTTTGTATGAGAGAGTGCCTCGATAAAGGCTACGGCATAATCAGCGGTGGACTTATCGTAGACTGAATCCGCTGCTTTAAATATTGTTGGTGTGTATTTCTTAAGTTTTCGTATATCCGCCGCCTCCTTTTGCGAATAAAAATAGACCTGCATCATGCAAGCCTTCAAATCTATCTGTACGAGAAACAGAGCCATTTTGGGCACTGTTCTCTTATTGGGTTTGAACTATTTAATTCTCTTCGCCAGTCAGAATAAAACGGGAATAGGCACCAG
>CALLQM010000198.1 GCA_938014855.1 uncultured Clostridia bacterium
AGCATATTTATCATCCATTACGGCATTGATTTCTGCCTTTGGATTAGAGTCTATGGATTTATAAACCCTGCCATTATTCATTTCATTATGAAATTGATTATTATGGTGCTCAATACTGTTCTTTTCAGGATTATTCTCTTGTGTTCCCTCGCTTTCCTCGATAGGCTTAAGTGATAGCTGTATTTCTCGATCCAAGCGGAGCAGGTCGTCTTTAAGAGCCTTCAACTCAGGCTCCTTCCTCCAGATACTTTCAACCACTTCTTTTAGAACAGGTATATCCTTTTGGAGCTTTTCATTATCCGCATTGTATTTATCCAACAACCTTGGCATAGTACCGAGGGCATTCAAAAAGTTTTGAGCAGCAGTCTTTGGATCTGTTGCCATAACACCATGATTGTAGTTATACAGTATTTCACCCTCACCTTTTACAAAAAAGCGGTTCTGTATAACATCAAAACCATCTTTGTTGCTTGTTTCTGATTTAACAAGAAGGTTAAAACCGTATAGTGTGCCAATCTGTTCGTATGCACCGTAAGTTCTGGCTTTTTCGGCTATCTCATTCAGTTTTAAACCTACTTCTTTTTGATTGCTGCCTTGCAATCCAATTAACAGAACCGGATTGAGCTTGCTGCCATCTGGTTCAAATCTTACTTTGGACTGAAGACTTTCCATATCCTTTGTGATGCGGTTGATATAACCGTTATTCTGTTCTACCCTATTCATGATATCCTCCAATTTGTAGCGGGAAGATGATTTTCCGCGTGCAAAAGCTTGTCGCTCGGATTCTAATGATGCAATCTTCTTTTCCAATCGTGCTTTCTCCAAAAGCTCGGTATTGCCGGAGAGTATAGCCACATACTCAGAAAAGTTCATTCCACCTTTTTCATCCATGCTGCCCTCGTCAATGGTTCTGCTGCCCAATGAATTGTTTTTGAGTTGTCTGATAAACAGTTGTTTGTTGTGAAGCAATCCAAACTTGTAAGCATCCAATGACTTTTCAACAGCATAAATAATCACATCCACTTTATTGTCTGCATAATATTTAGCTACGTCGTTGCCTTTGCGGATACCTCGACCATCACGCTGTTCCAAATCGGATGGGCGCCATGGTGCATCCAGATGATGGATGGCTACACATCGTTTCTGTGCATTTACCCCTGTACCCAACATTTCGGTAGAGCCAAACAGCACACGAATTTTCCCGTCGTTCATATCTTTAATTATGGTTTTGCGGGCATTATCTGTTTTGGCTTCCTGAATAAAACGTATTTCGCTTGCAGGGATTCCGTAGTCATCCATCAGTTTGCGTTTTATTTCAGAACTCGGATTCCATTCACCCGGTTTATAAGTTCCCAAATCGGAAAATACAAATTGTGTTCCTCTTTGCCCGTTAAACTTCTGATAATAATCGGCAACCATTTTGGCTACATGTGATGCTTTGTTATCCACATGATCGCCATACTTTTCCCGATCAATCAATCGCATATCCAATGACATCTTGCGTGCATAGTCAGTTGCAATAAGCATCTTCGCTTTTTCTTCACTTTCGGAAAGCGGGGCACGTCCAAGTAGTTCGGCATTGCCTGTTTTGGCAAACTCGACAAGGGATTTTGTAAACTCCTGCTGGTCTGGTGTTGGCGGGATGTTATGCAGGATTTCATTTTTGACCGGTCGATCAATACCGATATCCTCTGCTGAACGATAATCGGTGATTTCAGCATAGAATGCTGCCAGTTCCGGCACTTTGATAAAGTAACGGAAGCGTTCTTTCTGCACAATTTCATTGGTAACCGAAAACTCATAATCTATAGACTTTTTGGCAAAAATTGCTGCCCAGGCATCAAAAGTGCTGATGTTTTGTCGTTCTAATTCTTTGGGGCGCAAATATTTAAAGAGCAGGTATAATTCTGTCAGTGAGTTTGAAATAGTGGTACCCGACAGGAATGTTGCGCCTAAATCTCTGTCTGTCCTCTCCTGGATGGTACGCAATGCAAAAAGCATATTCAATGCACGCTGTGAGCCTTCGGCATTACGCATACCTGCAACGCGGTCATGCCTTGTGGTAAAGGTGAGGGTCTTGAATCGATGCG
>CALLQM010000199.1 GCA_938014855.1 uncultured Clostridia bacterium
AAAGTCCGTTCGCCATCCTTTTGCAAGGATACTCTGGACGATTTTGGGGATGTAGTGGAACAAATAATGTTTCGTTGCTTTAATATGTCTTGTAGATGTCATATTATCATCTTATAATAAAAGCAGTAGAGGTGATAATATGCAGATTAACAGGCTATTCGAAATGGTTTATCTATTGCTGAACAAAAAAAGTATGACCGCCGGGGAGCTCGCAACACACTTTGAGGTTTCACCCCGCACGATTTACCGGGATGTAGAGCTTCTATCCTCGGCGGGAATACCCATTTATATGACCAAGGGCAAGGGTGGTGGAATTTCACTGCTCCCTGACTTCGTTCTCAATAAAACTGTCCTGACCGATGGCGAAAAGTCAGATATTCTCGCTGCACTTCACGCAGTAGATGCGGTCAACTTGGAGCAAACCAATACTGCGGTGCAAAAGCTGTCCTCCCTATTTGGAAACACCAGCGCCGATTGGGTTGAAGTTGATTTCTCCGGCTGGGCAAACGCCGATGAGGAAGCGCAGCTGTTCAGCCTGCTGAAAAGCGCCATTCTCGGAAAGAAAAAAGTGGCGTTTCAGTATCACAGCAGTGAGGGCAGCACGCAGCGCACAGCAGAACCCATGAAACTCTGCTTTAAGGGACAGAGCTGGTATCTTTATGCTTTCTGCACAGTGCGTCAAGATTATCGGTTTTTCAAACTGCGGCGCATGAAAGAATTGAAGCTGCTTGACGAGCGCTTTGAACGCACTGCCTCCGCGAAGATATTTGAAGGCACAAAAATATTTCAAGATGATTTCGTGACAATCACACTGAAGCTGTCAAAGAAAATGGCGTATCGTGTCTATGATGAATTTTCACAATACAAAACGCTTCCCAGCGGTGATTTCATTGCGACGCTCACCATGCCCAGAGGCGATTGGGTCTATCAATATCTTGCGACCTTTGGTGAGGATTGTGAGATCATAGAACCGGAGGATATCCGCCTGCAAATCAAGGATAAGCTGCAAAAAACACTGGCACAATATTTATAATATGACACGCTGCTGTCAATTGGTCTTTGCTATGATGATAGTATCAAAGACAAGGAGGACGATCAAATGAACTACGAAGTTGTGCATTTAGAGGAAAAGATTATTGTTGGGGTAAGTGCTGCGACCAGCAACAGCGACCCTGAAATGGGGAAAATCATTGGCGGGCTTTGGGAGAAGTTATACCAAGGCGGCATCAATGCCGTGATAAAAAACAAGGTAAACGAGTACGCCATTGGGCTGTATTCCGATTATACGGCCGATGGGTACTGTGTAACAGCGGGTAATGAGGTTTCCAAGGCAGAAAATCCTGAACTGACCGTAAAAACAATCCCTGCCGGAAAATACGCAAAATTCTCTGTGCATGGGCATATGGAAAAGGCCGTCTCTGACTCATGGGGAGAGATTTGGCAGACGGATTTAGACCGCAGCTTTACAGGCGATTTCGAGGAATACCGAAATGCCGACCCGGAAAACTGTGATATTGATATCTACATTGCTCTGAAGTAAGGGGGGGAAACGTATGAAATTAGAAGGCTTCGGAATTTTCGTGAAAGATATGCCGACTATGGTGCGTTTTTACCGTGATGTTCTTGGGTTTGAAATCAAGGAGGAAGAAGATTCCAGCAATGTCTATCTGGTGAAAGATGGCACTTTGTTTTTACTTTATCGCAGAACAGATTTTGAGCAGATGGCAAAAAGGTCGTTTTCTTATGCGAATGGCATCCATGGCCATTATGAAATTGCGATGGGTGTAGAAAACTATGCCGCAGTAGATGATACCTTTAAGCGGGTTGTGTCAAACGGTGCCGTGCCGGTCTTAGAACCTACAACAGAGCCGTGGGGACAGCGGACTTGCTATGTTGCAGATCCAGAGGGCAACTTAATTGAAATTGGTTCCTTTACCAAATAAGCAGCTACACAATTGCCTATGCCTAAAAAGAAGGAGACGAAATAACAAATGGATTATAGAAAAGAATTTGAGCGCATGATGCAAACACAAACAGCCATGGCGCTGGCTACAGCGGCAGACGGAGCGCCCAATGTACGCATCGTCAATTTTTATTATGATGCAGAGACGAAAGCCCTGTATTTCTCCACCTTTAGCGACAACCAAAAGGTTGCGGAGTTTGAGAAAAATCCTCATGCTGCATTCACAACGATTCCGGAAAGTGGAGAAGAACACGTTCGGGTCAGGAATGGGATTGTTCGGAAAAGCTCTGTTTCGGTGGAAGCCATCAAGGATCAGTTTCTATTGAAGCTGCCGGAAT
>CALLQM010000200.1 GCA_938014855.1 uncultured Clostridia bacterium
GCGTTCTTCACGCTGACTGCCGCCGATAATCTCCCCGATTCCCGGTACCAGCAAATCTACTGCTGCAACTGTCTTGTCATCATCATTCATCCGCATGTAAAATGCTTTGATCTCTTTTGGATAATCGGTTACAAAAACAGGCTTCTTCATTATCTTCTCAGTCAGATAACGTTCATGCTCTGTTTGCAGGTCACAACCCCAATATACCGGATATTGGAACTGATCTTTTACCTGTTCCAGCAGTTCGATTGCTTTTGTATAAGTGACATGACCAAAATTTGATTCAATAATTCCATTCAACCGCTCAATCAAGCCTTTGTCATAGAATTTATTGAAAAACTCCATTTCCTGCGGGCATTGTTCCAAAACATACGAAAGTACATATTTTACCATGTCCTCCGCCAATTCCATGTCATCCTGCAGATCTGCAAACGCAATCTCTGGTTCAATCATCCAAAATTCTGCCGCATGACGCGCAGTATTGGAGTTTTCGGCACGGAAGGTGGGTCCAAAGGTATAAACACTGCCGAATGCCATCGCCATGCATTCCGCTTCCAGCTGCCCGGACACAGTTAAACTGGTTGGCTTACCAAAAAAATCCTGACTGTAATCAATCGTTCCATCTTCATTTAATGGTGGATTTTTTGGATCCAGCGTCGTTACATGAAACATTTCCCCTGCACCTTCGCAGTCACTTCCGGTAATCAACGGCGTATGCGCGTAAACAAAACCACGTTCATTAAAAAAACGATGGATTGCATAAGCAGCTACGGAACGTACACGAAACACTGCGGCAAACGTATTGGTACGGGGACGCAAATGCGCAATAGAACGCAAAAATTCCAACGAGTGGCGCTTTTTTTGCAGTGGGTAATCGGGAGTTGAAATTCCTTCAATGTCCACCGCAGTGGCATGCACTTCAAAAGGCTGTTTTGCCTGCGGCGTTAAAACGATATCGCCATGTACCGTGAGTGCACTGCCCACATTCAGCTTTACAATATCAGTAAAGTTTTCAAGTTTGGACTTTTCCAGTACAACTTGCAGATTTTTAAAAGAAGAGCCATCATTCAATTCAATAAATCCAATTGACTTGGAATCTCTAATTGTTTTCACCCATCCACAAACTGTCACAGAAGTTCCAACATAGTCCTGCACGGAAGAAAACAGTTGTTTCAGTACCATTCTTTTCACATCACAACCACCTTTACAAAGATATCATCTTGTCTTTCCATACTATACCACGGTTATTGGAAAAATACTACGAAAAAATGCAATCAATGCTTTTTAAATGTAACACACACCAGCTCCGGCCGATTTCCGATTCTCTGCGGAAACGTACTTCCTCCTAACCCGCGGCTGACCACCATTGTACAGCCGTCTCGTTGATACAACCCAGCCGTATACTGTGGAAGAATCCCCTGTTCCGGTGCATATAAGCCCGGAACACCTGGAAAGCGGAATTGACCGCCATGCGCATGACCGCAAAAAATCAAGTCAAATCCATTTTGAACATAAAGCGGGAAGTGTTCCGGCCGATGGGACAGCAAAACGGTAAAATCAGAATTCGGTTGTCTTTGCGCTAAATCCTTAAGATATTGTGAAAAAGCCGCAACACATTCCGGCGTATCACGTTTGAGCGTTCGTTTGCGGTAAAATGCTGGGTCTTTCACCCCTGCAATGCAGATTGTGTCATGGTTATTGTGAATCAACAACCGTTTATTTTTTAATTGAACGACTCCTGCCCGATCCAGTTCTCTACAGAGTTGGCCGTATACCATCGACCGCGCCTCGTGGTTGCCTGGCACAAAGCATACCGGTGCAAGCTGAATTACGCCATGAATAAACGCCATAGCCGCATCCAATCGGCAGTCGCATAAATCACCGGTAATCACAATTAAGTTTGGATTTGTCGCCGCTACAGCACGGATTAGACGGTTCTGTGCTTTTCCAAACCATTTATCATGCAGGTCGGAAACCTGTGTAATACGATAACCATCAAATGCGTTTGGTAACTTTTCGTTTTTTATATTGAAATAGGTTGTCTGCATGCCGTTATTTTGCCAATAGGAAAAAGCGGCACATGCCGCAAATCCGGAAACAGCTGCGATTCCTGATTTTATTATACCCATAGGTTTCTCCTTATAAAAGAGTGAAAAGGCGGCACACTCAAACAGTATGCCGCCCTTGGAAAACAAATCAGCCCGGAGGCCATGCGAGGCTGCGTTTTGCCAGCACATGGAAATGCAAGTGCTTAACCGTCTGTCCAGCAAGTGTTCCGCAGTTATTTACAACGCGGAAATC
>CALLQM010000201.1 GCA_938014855.1 uncultured Clostridia bacterium
AAAGCAAACGGGATGCCCTTGGGCATCCCGTTTAAATTATGATGTAACCGGCATCAGAAATGAGGACGTAAATTATGAAATTTTTGCAGGGATTTCGAAAATTATCTCGGGATCCGCAATTATTGGGCGTTATTTTCTTTGCCTTTTTTGTAAATGGTATGATGAGTACCATGCTGGGAGCGCTTCTGCCGTTTATGACTTCTGAGTATAACCTTAGTTATACGTTAGGTGGGGTGGCGATTTCTGCTCATCAGCTGGGCAATTTGTTTGCGTGTTTTATCTCCGGATTTTTGCCATATGTGCTTGGGCGTAAAAAAACTACGGTTTCCTTGGGTTCGGGTCTTGTCATTGGCTCGGTTCTGATGACTCTTACCGGAAATCCGGCAATGATTTTGATTTCGTTTGCTGCCACCGGCATTGGACGCGGTGTAATGAGCAATATTTCAAATGCCGTGGTTTCAGAAATAACCTCCGATAAAACACGTTCTTTGAATTTATTACATGCAACATTTGCAATTGGTGCATTTATGGCGCCGTTTGCGGCTATATTTATAACAAAGACGATGCAAGCCTCTTGGCGCATTGCGGCATGGATCGTTGCCTTGTGTTCTTTCATAGCGATGGTTGTTTTTGTACGCTCTTCGCTTTCAAATACTCCTGCTGTCAAAGATGATGCAGGCAGTGAAGCGGTTGGATTTTTGCGGTCGTTCCGATTTTGGAATGTATCGGCGATTCTATTCTTTTATCTGTGCTGTGAGGCAACCATGGTTGGCTGGCTGGTCAGCTACTTTAAAGACAGCGGTATTATGGGAACTGCACTGGCGCAGAGTACTTCGGCAATCTTGTGGATTATGATTTTAATTGGGCGCTTGGTGTGTGCGTCGTTCTCCAAACGCATCAATAAAAGCAAGCTGATTATTGGAATGTCAATTGCAATCACAATTTTCTATGCATTGATGATTTCGACAAGGGATATTCGAATCATCTTCCCGTGCCTGATGGGGTTAGGGCTTTCTATGGCCGGTTTGTACCCAACCGCACTTTCCTGTATGGATTCTCGCTTTACGTCCTCTACTGCGGCAATTGGAACCTGCATTTCAATTGCTACAGTGGGTGCGATTGTGATGCCAATCATTGTGGGTACGATTGCAGAAAAAGCAACGATTGAAGCTGGGATGGGTGCCATTAGCTTGGCGTTGATTGCGATGCTGGTTTTTGCTGTTCTTAATCATATTACTTATAAGAAGACGAGCGTGCAGGAAAAGTAAGGAAATTGTCCAGAATTTTGTTGTAATAATTCATAAATAGTTCACGACTTTCACTATTATTTAAGGTATTATTTTAATGCAGGATAATAAAAAGGAGACTTTGAAATGAACTGGCTTAGAAGAATTATGGTGGGACGATATGGTACCGATGCGCTCAGCTTCGGAATGATGGGCGTTTCGCTTGTGCTGATGCTGCTTGCACGGATCACCAATTGGGCAATTTTTTCTACGCTGGCATTTGCAGTATTGGTTTTGTGCTATATTAGAATTTTTTCTCGCAATACAAGCCGCCGCTGGTCGGAAAACCAACGCTTTTTGCAATGGTGGAATCCAATTCAGAGAAAATTTTACGGCTTAGTAGATTATCTGCGTGAATGCAAAACATATCGGCATTTTAAATGCAAAAATTGCAAACAGGGACTGCGTGTTCCAAAAGGCAGGGGGAAAATTTTGATTACCTGCCCCAACTGCAATTATCAGTTTGTTAAGAAAACCTGATAAACAATTCTTTTTGATGTGCGCAACCGATGGTTAAGGGAGCGCACGGATACAGTCTGCGAAACTACGCAAGGGGTATTATGATGAAATATAAATCATATTTGCGTTATGACGAACAAAAACCGGGCGACTTTATATGCACCACGATGGTTGTTTTTTCGCTGCTGTTGATTGGTTTTGGATTTTTAACAGATCCGCCTGGAACCATCTTTCGAGGAATTATAAATATTGTACGTGCACCTGCTGGGTTGATAACGGATTCCATTATCATTGGCGGTATGGGAGGAGCGTTTGTAAACGCAGGGTTGGTGACTTTGATTTCGATCGCGCTGCTGAGGCTGGTGAAGCTATCTTTCACCGGTATCTCAGTAGCGTGTATTTTTTTAATGGCAGGATTTTCCCTGTTTGGAAAAGATATCTGCAATATTTTCCCGATTATTATTGGCGGATACCTATACTCATTGTATAAAAAAGAAAAGTTTTCAAAATATGTATATATTTCGCTGTTTGGAACGGCGCTTGCACCTATGGTGACGGAGATGACCGCCATTGCAGGAACCGAGCATCTGGCTGTGCGTATTTTGTTAATGTTTGGGGTTGGGATTTTTATTGGTTTTATTTTATCGCCGATCGCTTCCTTTACCCTTCGAGTCCACCAAGGTTATAATCTTTATAATGTGGGATTCACAGCCGGATTGATTGGGATGGTGCTTGCTTCCATTGCAAAATCGTTTGGTTATGAATTTTCCTCACGGTTTGAATGGAGCACCGGAAATAACTTGGTGCTGTCGATCTTTCTATTTTTCTTATTTTCTTTGATTCTTTTTACAGGACTATGGTATAATAGATTTCAATTTCGAAGTGCGGTAAGAATTTTACGCCATTCCGGTCGTGCGGTCGCAGATTTTGTGTTGTTGGACGGCTATGCGGTTACCCTAATCAATATGGGAATTTTGGGAATCTGTGCGACGCTGTATGTTCTTTTGGTTGGCGGCGCGCTTAATGGACCCACGGTGGGTGGAATTTTGTCAATCTGTGGATTTGGTGCATTCGGTAAACATCTGCGTAACTGTGTGCCGGTTGTTTTGGGGGTCGTGCTTAGTTCCTTTTTGATGGTATGGAAACTAAGCGATCCAAGCGTTTTGCTAGCGGCGCTGTTTGCAACAGGTCTTGCACCGATTGCCGGACAGTTTGGATGGAAATGGGGGATTCTAACGGGTGCAATTCATGCTTCGGTTGTGTTAAATGTTGGAATATTGCATGCAGGGTTAAATCTATATAATAATGGATTTTCGGCAGGGCTGATCTGTATTGTGATGATTCCCGTCATCGAAGCTATGCAAAAGGAAAAATCAGAGTTATCGCTTGCTCAAGGAAGGAACTGATGTATGAGCACGATTGCAAAAAAAATGTCGAAAATAATTGATGAGCTGGTTTGTTTTTTCTTTAGTATTGGTTCAGACGGCATCAAAATGGACTTGGAAAAGCAAAGCGACGGTTATACACTTTATCTAAAAAGTAATTTCTCACCTGATGCACAAAAGCAAGTGCACGATTTGCATAAATTTTTAAATATTACCGAGCGTGACGAAGGCATGGAGGAGTTTTTTTGGCAGCTGGCAGGCGTCAGCAGCTTGGGGCAGGATTCCGAACTTGCGCTCTTGGGTCATATGATTGATCGTGCGGATATCAAAACAGAGGGGAATACGGTGGAACTAACCATCTTTAAAAAAATGGAGCATGCTTAGTATAACGATTAAAACGCGCAGACGCAGTTGATGTGGTCTGCGCGATTTTCTATTTATACATAAATTCAATACATTCGCATGAATGATAGATAATACCTATAAATGGTGGCTTATTCTTGGCAGAGATAGTAAAATGAAGATATCTTATAAAAAGTGGGTGTGGATATGAAAAAAGTGTACCTGGATCATGCGGCAACCTCTTACCCAAAGCCTTCGCAGGTTGCTGAGCAAATGCTTTATTATGTCCGGCAGGTTGGCTGTAACGTAAACCGCGGAGGTTATGCGGGCGCATACAGCGCGGCGGAACAGGTGCTGGATACGAGAGAACGTATTTGCAGGTTGTTTCATTTTTCACAGCCCAGCAATGTAATTTTTACTTCTTCCGTCACCGCGTCACTTAATTTTGTCTTGAAAGGATTTCTGCATAAGGGAGATCATGTGCTGACCAGTTCCATGGAACACAATGCCGTAATGCGTCCGTTGGTTCAGCTGACGAAACAGGGCGTCACCTTTGACCGAATTCCATGCAGCGATGGCGGTGAACTGGATGTGGATGCGATTGCTCCGATGATTCGGGAAAATACAAGAGCAATTGTTTTGACGCATGCATCCAATATCTGCGGAACCATTGTGCCGATAGAACGTGTCGGGGCTTTATGTAAGGAACATGGTATAAAATTGATTGT
>CALLQM010000202.1 GCA_938014855.1 uncultured Clostridia bacterium
ATCGTCCACCGGCAGGGATCCTTCTAAAACGTTTAACAGTGTTGATTTTCCAACCCCATTGACACCGACCAGACCAATCCGGTCTCCCTCTTCAATTTTCAGGGTGACCCCCATGAAGATAACTCTCTCCGCAAAAAGCTTGGATACATTTTCTAAGCTGATCAGCATAATGTTAAATCCTTTTTTCTAAATTTCCGCATACTTTTCGTACTTTCTGAAAAGCAGTCCCCCACAAGTTTAAATTTCCAATCCATCGGCCTCTTTATTCATGAAGCAGATGGTCGGTTTCTTCGTCCGAAACGGCGGAGATCCGCGCGAGTTTCTGCCGGATCATGCGCGTGCGCACGCCAACTAATTTATCCAGTTCCCGGTTTGCCTGCTCCAGCCGCTGCTGGGTCAGGTTGAGAACATCCCCAAACCGGTCAAATTCCGTTTTGACCGCGCCTAAAACATCCCAGACTTCGCTGGAACGTTTTTGGATCGCGAGGGTCTGAAAGCCCATTTGTAAACTGTTGAGCAGCGCCGCCATCGTAGTCGGCCCCGCGATATTCACTTTATAATCTCGCTGCAGCGTTTCTAATAGATTTAAGCGCAGCACCTGCGCATATAGTCCCTCAAAAGGCAAAAACATGATTGCAAAATCCGTCGTATTGGGGGGATCCAAATACTTGTCCCGGATATCTTTTGCGAACGATTTGATGCGGGAACTCAGCTGTGCGGAAGCGGCTGTAATCGCGTCCGGCTCCCCTTTTTCATAGGCATCGGTTAGCTGTGTATACGCGTCCGCCGGAAATTTTGCATCGATCGGCAAATAAACCGGTTTTTCCCCGTCGCCGGGCAATAAAACGGCATACTCCACCACATTGCGGCTGCCGCGCTTAGTTGCGACATTCGCTTCATATTGTTCCGGGGAAAGCATCTGGTCCAAAATGGCTCCCAGCTGGACTTCCCCGACAATTCCGCGGGTCTTGACGTTGGAGAGCACTTTTTTTAAATCGCCGACGCCGGCCGCCAACGTCTGCATTTCGCCGAGTCCGCGGTAAACCTGTTCGAGCCGGTCGCTCACCAGCTTAAAGGATTGTCCGATTCTGGATTCCAGCGTTTTCTGCAGTTTTTCGTCGACGGTGGCACGCATCTCTTCCAGCCGCCGCGCATTATCCTCCTGCAAAAAGGTCAATCGTTTTTCAACGGTATTGCGGATTTCGCTGAGCTGCTGCTCACTTTGTGCGGTAAACCCTTGAAAGCGCTGGTCGACGCTACGCATCATTAAAATGACCGATTTCTGCATACTGTCCTGTCTTCCGGCCAGTTCCTGCGACATGGACGACTGGTTCATCGTAAGTGTCTGCCCCAAAGAAGTCACCGTACGCGCGATATTTTGGCTGTTTTCTTGTCGCGTCTGCCGCGATTCATGCAGGAGTTCTTCCCGCAGCCGATTTAGCTCGGCATAAAGCGAACGGGTATCCGGCTGGTTTCGTTTTAATTTTAATACCGTAATGAGTGCTGCCGCTGCCAGGCCCAATCCAAGTGACCCCATGCAGAGCAACAGCCATAACAGGCTGTTGGACTCCATCTTCTCACCTGTTTCTGTCTTGCTATCGCTTCTGCTTATTAAGCAGAATGTCTTTTTTTCTGGTTATGGCGCTTTAAGTGTTTATTATAACACAATTTGGGATAGAATCAACCAAATGTTCGAAAAAGAAGGAACCGTTAAAATCTATTCCTTTAAAGGGTTTTTATAAGAAACGGAAAGCCTTCCGTTTTTACGAAAGGCTTCCCTTTAGTACCTACAAGACATACAGTACATACCGGGTGTTTTATCGGTGTGTAAAAGTCCCGCGAAACCGCGCAGAATCCGTCGTTTGCGGAGATTTGTCCATTTGATATGAGTAGACAGTTTCGGATAGTCCGGTTGGCAGTTTCGGATGGTATGGTGGTAATTTTTAGCTAGTATCGTGGGCAGTTTTGGATAGTCTTCCTAATTCCGGAATGTGCTATGATAGAAATTAGGAAGAACCGCTCCGAAAAGTAGGGTATTTGGCCCTTGGTACCCAGTTTCGGATAGTCTGGGACTGTCGGGTCAAGCGGTAATCCATTTTTGGGAACTCTTCCGGTATTTGCCCTGTTCTTTTGTGAATTCTTTTGCAGAAAGAGCGCCGAATGTGTGTAATTTGATTCCACCGTATGTAGGAGTATTCCAAAGGAAAAACGAGAATCCTCAAGATAAACGCATACTCGAAAATGCATGGGTACCCAGTTTCGGATAGTCCGGAAAATGGGACCGGAGCGATGCGGAAAAACGGAAAAAAGAGAACGCATGGTACCCAGTTTCGGATAGTGGTTCCATTTTTTCCGGATTTTCGAATTGTTCGCATTTTTGAGATCGGAGAAAAACGGTAAAATTTAGAGAAAATGGGTGAAAATAGGAGACAGTACCCCGGATGGTACCCAGTTTCGGATAGTCCGGACCCGAAGAATCGGATCCACGGCTTGTCCCGTTTTACGGCACGCCGAGGATCTTTTTTAAGATATCATTGACCAGTTTGCTGTCGGTGACTTTTTGGGCGGTTGCCGCCGCCTTGATCGCGTCGATCACCGCAGCATCCAGATAAAACGTTTTATTTTTGGCGGTGCGTTCGGTGTTTCGTATAATGAAAGCCGATAAATCCACTTGGCCGGAAGCCGCCGCTCGGGAGGATCGTTTTGTGGTCGCCGGCGCGGGCGGTGTTGGAGCAGGGATCGAAGAAGGGGTCTTCTTTTCCGGCTGTGTGTTTCGATTTGGTTCCGCAGCTGCCAAAGGTTGGGGTTCTGCGGGAGCCGTGGGAGCAGTTTTCGAATGAAGCCGGGCGTCTTTTGCTGCTTTTGCCTGGCGCTCCAGCACACTTTTTGTGAATTTGTTAGCCATAAGTAGTCCTCCTTGTTGCAGTATCGTTTGGGAAAAAGGTGCATTCCCATTCACGGTTCTAATCGTGAATATATTCGCTATTCGTTATCGTATTCATCTTTTATTATACAATTTTTCGCGCGAGCATTTCGTCGACTAATGACGCAATGGCGTCACATCCTTTGGAACGGATATCATAAAGCGAAATCGGCATCGCGGCCAGCTCGCTTTCGGTGATGCGCACATTGCGTGGAACGATGGTGTTGAATAAAATCTGCCGCAGATCGGCGGTGTCCGGCGAAGTGCGCAGATATTCCAAAAAGTCGGAGGAGAGACGGTTTCTGGAATCGTAATCGTTGACCACAAAGCCTTTGATGTTGTCTTCCCTGCGCAGCCTGCGCCGGGCATCTTCCCAAAGAGCGATGAAAAGCTGGGCGCCTTCAATGGCGTTCATCGAAACATCACTGACCAGCACAATCGAGTCGGAAACCAGAAAGGCGTTCTGGTTGACAATCGACATGCTCGGGTTGGTATCGATCAAAATATGATCGTATTGGTCGAAAAAATCCTTATGATCGGATAAATAGTTGGTAAGGATCTGTTCCCTGCCCGCGACGGATGCGATTTTGAGTTCCGCTTTATGTAAAAAAATCGAACCGGCGATCATATCCAGCTGCGGCAGGCGGTCGATCGGATGCCGCAGGACAATGTGTTCCGGCGCGGGGGGTTCGGCGTCGACGCTGTAAATATCATACGTGGTGCAAAGATTTGGGTTGGTTCGGTCGATTCCCATGTTGTTGGTGAGATTCCCCTGAAGGTCGCTGTCGATCACCAGCACCTTGTTTCCAAGCTGGGAAAGAATGCCGCCGATGTTGAAGCAAAGCATCGTTTTTCCGACTCCACCTTTTAAAGTCCCGAATGTGATGATCTTCCCCATATGATAACCTCCCATATCTTAACAAATCCATTCGTGAATAACCGCACAACTATATTTTACCATTCATTATACCATATGATAACAAATATGCAAACCAATAGAACAAATAATAAAAGATGACACACATAAACCCATCTATTTTAAAAGAGAGCACCGAATCGATAAGTAGTTATATATTCCATTATAATAACAATTATAAAAGTCACGATGATAGCAAATACAATAGCGTATAAATCATATCATATATTAGACATAATGTAAATAATCATAATAGAAAATATAAAAACTAATATAATAACTATTAGAATAACGAATAGATTATAGATTAACGAATCTAAGAGCGATGCGCCTATCTAATCGTATGGACAATCTCTATTATACGCACAGGGACGCGCAAAACATGTCAGAAACGGGATGTTCGCAAAAACATTCATGAATAAATGAGCGAATAGATAAACGAATAGTAGATATAATAGCCTGGCGAATAGAAAAGCGAATCATCTTGTAGACCGGCGAAAACTATGCTATCCTAAAAATAGAGAGGAAAGAGGTTCTATGAAAGAGAACGATCGATTGATTCAGGAATTAAAGCAATTTCTGCCCGAATATATGGCACAAAAACGCATTTTGATCGGCGGCAAGCGCAGCCGGATGATCCACTGCATCAACCCAGACCACGAGGACCGCAACCCAAGCATGTCCTATAACCGTAAGAGCCAGACGCTGCACTGTTTTGCCTGCGGGGTCAACTACGACCTATTCGACGTGATTAAAATGGACTATCCGGAATGCGACAGTTTTCCGCGGCAGGTCAAAAAAGCATGCGACATCTTTGGCAAACCGTTCCCGGCGGACTTCGGGCGCGGCGACACGCGGTCCGCCGAAAAGCGGAATCCCCCCGCGCTTTTGCGGCGGGAACCGGCCCCCACTGCCGACTACACCGAAAAGGTGCAGGAGGCGATCGAACAAAACGGGATCGGCGGAGAATACTTCACAAAACGCGGAATTTCGCAGGAAACCTGCGAAAAATTCCGCTTATATGAAAGCGGCGGCCGCGCCGTTCTGCCGATTTTTACGGACGGGGTCTGCACCTGCTACTGTGCACGTGCAGTTTCGGATACGATCCAGCCGCGCTATAAAAACAGCGCGGGCGCGATGGAGATTTTCGGCGCGGACTATTTTGCAGGCGAGGGAAAAGGCGGCGTCCTATTCCTCACCGAGGCGATTTTTGATGCGCTTTCCGCCGAAGAATGCGGTTTTCAGGCGATTGCGCTGTGCGGCGCGGCGAATGTGCGCAAATTTTTAGCGCTGTGCGAATCCAACCCCGCGGCGGCCAACCGCTACGTCTTTCTGACGGCGGGCGACGCCGACGAAGCCGGACGCCGCATGAACGCCCAGCTGCAGGAGGGCTTGACGGCGCTGGGGCTGGAATGCCGAACGCTGGAGCTGCCGGAGGGTGCAAAAGACCTAAACGACCTGCTCATGCGGGATAAACAGGCTCTGCACGCCTGTTTGGAGCGCGCGGCGAACGCCGACCGCTACCTTTACGAGCGCACAAACGCGGCGGGCGCAGTCGACGACCTGCTCGATCGGTCCCTGCGGCTGTCCAGCCGCAGTGCCTACTCCACCGGATTTGCGGAACTCGACCGCATTTTGGACGGCGGCTTTTACGCGGGCCTCTATATAATAGGAGCGATCTCGTCGCTGGGAAAAACGTCGTTCGTTTTGCAGATTGCGGATTATATCGCCGCGCACGAGACCGACGTGCTCTATTTTTCGCTGGAAATGAGCCGTATGGAACTGATGGCAAAGAGCATTTCGCGCATCAGCTACCTGCAGGACCCGACCGCCAAACGCTCCGACGCGCTGACCATGCGGCAGGTTTTGCGCGCGGATATGCCGGAAGAAAGCCCACAGAGAGCGCTGTTCGACCGCGCGGTACATACCTACCGGAAGGTGGGACAGGGACTTTATATCCGCGAGGGAATCGCGGACATTGGCGTGCAGGAGATTCGGCACGCGGTGCATGAACACATCCGCCTGCTCGGCCGCAAACCAGTGGTCGTGGTGGACTACCTGCAGATTTTACAGCCCGCCGATCAGCGCGCCGCCGATAAGCAGAACACCGACCGAGCAGTGGTCGAATTAAAGCGCATCCGCCGCGATTTCGATATTCCGGTGTTTGCGGTTTCCAGCTTCAACCGCGAAAACTACCGCAACGCGGTTTCGATGGAGGCATTCAAGGAAAGCGGCGCGGTGGAATATTCCTCCGACGTCCTGCTGGGGTTACAGCTGGCGGGGGCAGGGGAGCCGGGATTCGATGTCAACGCGGCAAAAGCGGCGTCCCCGCGGCAGGTGGAACTCGTGATGCTCAAAAACCGGAGCGGCATTCCGTTCGCGAAAATCAGCTACCGCTACCACGCGCGGTTTTCCTATTTTTCGGAGGGCGTAAGGTTGAAACGATAGAGATTCGACCTGATATTCCAGTTTTTGCA
Source organism: uncultured Clostridia bacterium (assembly GCA_938014855.1). Classification (GTDB taxonomy): domain Bacteria; phylum Bacillota; class Clostridia; order Oscillospirales; family Ruminococcaceae; genus Anaerotruncus. Next base: position 6,317 of record CALLQM010000202.1, read on the forward strand.
AATAAAATTACAAATTGGTAACAATTAGTTACAAAAGTGTGACAAATGCCATTGACAAGCCAGTTTAGATGGGATATACTGGACGAAAATGAGGGAGGATTTGGAGAGCGATCGCCCTCAAAAATTAAAACTGATTTAAAATTATAGGAGGAGATTCCCTATGAAAAAACTGATTGCTTCTATCATGGCAGTTGCTACAGTTGCTTCTATGGCAAGCCTTTCTGTATTTGCAGATGCAACAAAAGTAGAAGATAGCGAGCTGTCTATTACTGTTGATAAACTGATTTCCGACAGTGACGACTTTAAAGTTGGTACAGAAACAAAAGATGATGACACAAAAACGACTAAGGACACCATCCAGCCGGACAAAACCATTTTTGCAGTGATTGCTGAATCATCCAGCAAGGCTGGACAATACTTCACGGATAAAGACGTTTTTAAAGTCAAATATGACAAGGGCGACGACAATCCGAAGATGATCAAATCGCTGAAAGTAATCGACAAAGAGATCGGTAAAGATGGCAGTAAGGTTCGCAAGACCGCTCTGGAGATCAAACTGAAGGACGACATGACCGATACCGACTATAAAGTTTCGCCGTCCGCAACCTTTACGGCGAAAAAGTATATCCTGCTTAAAGACGAAGCTATCAAAGATGGCGTTCTGGATGCTACCAAGATTGCAGGCTATGTTGATTCTGAAGACAAAGCAATAGCGTCTGACGCTGTAGCTTATATCGTTCCGAACACCAAAATTACGCTGGACTTTGTTAGCTTCTATGTAAAGAACACTGTTGAAGAAGGCGACAAAGATTGGGACGCTGGCGAAGGCGGCTTTGTTGCAAAACCGATCAAGAACGACGACAACGAGATCACTTGGGAAGATGCAAACAATACTCTTGCTAAGCTGACCTTCGAAGGCGACTCGGATGTGAACAAATACTATCCGAAGCTCTCCACCAAGTGGGATGAGTCCGACTATGCAGAAAACTTCGCTGACACCGATGCTTATATCCGCAACTTTGTTGGCAACCCGACCATCTCTGCTACCGCTCGTCCGGTTCTCGAACTGAACAACCCGTTTGTGAACGATGATGACGAACTGACTGTTGCTCACGAAGACACTGTGATCTATCAGGTTGTTGACGGTGCTCTGGTTGACGTAACCGACAAATTCACCATGGGCGAAAACGAAGACGGCGATGAGGTATTCACCATCAAGACCCGTACTCTGGGAACCTATATCATCTCCAACGGCGCTGCTGTTGCTTCGGAAGAAGAAGTTCCGGAAGAAGTAGAAGCTCCGGAAGAAGAGCAGAAAGCAAACCCGGGAACCGGCCGTTTCTAATCTGCGGATTCTTTAAATAACTGAATAAAAAAAGGACGAATGGCTCTCCACATTCGTCCTTTTTTCTTTTATTTCCAACATTTTTCAGAATAGTTACAATTCGGTTACAAAAAGTTACAAAATAGTTACAAAAACCCTTGACATTACCAATTCCTTGGGATATACTAGGAACTATCAAGAGGAATTACTGGAGGGTCTTTCCTTTTCGATTGATCGAAAAACTGATTTTAAATTTTTAAGGAGGATTTTTGAACATGAAAAAAGTTCTTTCTGTTCTGATGGCTGGCGCTATGGTTGCTGGCATGAGCATGTCTGCTTTTGCTGCGAATCCGGCTGATAAGAGCATCGTTTATGATGACGATGGCGAAAAAAACGGAGACGTATATGCCAAATCGACTACTAGAACATCCTATAGAAGCGATATCAATATTGATGGTGTCGTTCCGAATGCTGAACTGTATATCCCGATCGGCCCGAGCATGAGTGATATCACTACATTTAGTGATGATAATTCGACACCTGAGTCGAAAAAGCCTGAAGCAGAGTATTTTTATTCAAAAGATGCCGATGATAT
>CALLQM010000203.1 GCA_938014855.1 uncultured Clostridia bacterium
GTTTTGAGGTCCTGCGAAATGTCGCCCGCAACCGCAGCGATACTGCAGATAACAGAACCGATTGTAATTGCGCCGACCATACCAGGCGCGCCGGTATTGCCGGTTGCCTTAAGAATAATGGTTGCAATCAAAAGGGTCGCAATGGTCATGCCGGAAACCGGGTTGTTTGACGAACCGATCATACCGACCATGCGGGAAGATACCGTAGCAAAGAAAAATCCGAATACAACAATAATAAGCGCACTGATAAAGTTGATGGGGATTACAGGAAGCAGCCACATCAAAATTGCGATTGCCAGTACACCAAACAGCAGAACCTTCATTGAGATATCCTGCTCTGTACGCAGGACGCTTGCGTGGTTCTTACCATAGCCGCCAATCGCCTTTTTAAAGGTGCGAACAATAAGTGGCATGGATTTAATCAAGCTAATGATACCGCCAGCGGCAACTGCGCCCGCACCGATATAGCGAACGAAACTGCCCCAAAGCCCCCAAGTGCCTTGTTCTGCCCAAAGCTGAGCAACCGTCATCTCGGCGGGGTAAATCGTCAAATCGCTGCCAAACAGCGCAATCAGCGGCATGACGACGAACCATGCGAATGAGCCGCCCGCGAACAGATAGGATGAAACGCGCGCGCCGCAGATATAGCCAACGCCTGCGAGAGCCGGCAGAACATCCAATCCAAAGCCAGCACCTTTATAAGCGGGAATCGACCAGTCAACCTCGCTCGGGAACAGCTTGAGACCATCCGCAATCAACTTGTAAAGCGCCGCGATGCCAAGACCGGAGAATACAGTCGACGCCTTTGCGCCGCCTTCCTCGCCCGCAATCAAAACCTCTGCGCAGGCGCGGCCTTCCGGATAAGCCAGTGTGCCGTGCTCCTGCACGATTAGGGCACTGCGGAGCGGTACCATCAGAAGAATACCAAGGATGCCGCCGCACAGGGCGATCAGCGCAATTTCAATGACCGATGGATAGTCGGTTAGGCCGTCCTTCGCCCACATAAACAGCGCCGGTATGGTGAAGATTGCGCCCGCGGCGATGGATTCACCTGCGGAACCAATGGTCTGCACCATATTGTTTTCTAAAATAGATTCTCGTTTGAGAATGATGCGGTAAAGGCCCATAGAGATAACCGCTGCTGGGATGGATGCCGAAACAGTCATACCCACGCGCAGTCCAAGATAGGCGTTTGCGCCACCAAACAGGATTGCAAGAAAGCAGCCCAAAAAGATGGATACGAATGTGAATTCGGGCATTACCCTGTCAGCCGGGACATAGGGTTTGAAATTTTTGTCTTCCACGTTTTGTCTTCCTCTCATACTTTTATATAAATGCACAGCTTCCCCACGTGCATCCATAAACTTTATTGTACGTTACGACAAAACTTTCGTCAAGATTATTTTAAGATATTTCAGCTATAATCCGTAAATTATACGCAAAAGATTACTATTTGCAAAATAAAACAGCCTTTTTATCTTCTAAAGAAGATAAAAAAATCAAAATACAATCGACTTAACGTTTTTAAATGAAAGCCCCTCTTTAAAAATTTCGGATATTTCTTGTCCAAAATCCGCCAATAAAATTTTTCGGTTCGTACGAAATAATGAAAGCGTTCGGAGCAATTTCATGTACTAAGTTTAGGAGCTTATTTTCATTGCTCCGTTTTGCCAATACATGCAAAACAAGTCGTAATCCATTTCTTCCCTCTGCAGTCCATGAGGTAACACCGAATCCTCTCTCTCGTAAAAAACTCGGCAGATCATGAACAACAGAATCAACAATAATCTCAACATTCACATATCCAAGCGCAAGATATTGTTCGATTCGGCTTCCAATATAAACCCCTGCCCCATATCCGATACAGTACGCAATAATATTTATTGGACTATCAAGGTTTTTTAATACGATCGTAAGTCCGCACAGATATACCGCAACTTCAAATATAGACATAATTGAAGCAAAAACGCGTTGACCTTTTATCACAAGAATGGTACGCAGAGTATTCATTGAAACGTAAACGACATTGATGCCAATAATTAAAAGTATAAGAATAATCATTTCCCCCTATCATATAAAAAAGAAAGCCCTGTCTTATGACAGAGCTTTTTAATTTAAAGTTGCAATACACTGTCATTCAAACAATCGCTTTGACAGCGTTGTAAAACATTGTATCACATGTTTTGGTAATACTCAACTTTAATCCATTTTTTATCGATACGAAATATATATTTGCTTTAAGTGTTTCAAAGATATTTTGATGAATAATGTACAAACAAGCCGTACATTTCGAAATGTCCCGCTTGTTTGTTTCATTTACTTCTTTTTAACAGGATAACAAACTTCTGTTACCAACTCATCAGGATTGTTGGTTTCGTGCGGACTCACATGATAGATGCAAAATGACAACCCGTTAAATTCATAGTCATTGTCGTGCACCCAATTAGCAACCGCTTCATTGACCTCGCCAACTTTGTCATAGCTTCCCTTATACGTTGCAGATGCAATTTGAATCGGCTCAACCGTTTTAAAAACAACATGTTCCGTATTTTTGTAATGACCTTTCACCGATTTTTGAACCTCAACATCCACGTCTTTTTCTTTATGCTCGCCATCATGGAAAATCGCCAACGTATAGCAGGGATCTCCGTCCTGCATATGCAGTTGCGCCGTCTCCTCCATAAGAATACCCCAAAGCATTCCTTCCTGGTCATAGGATGGAATCACCTTACGCACACTGGCGACATAGCGCTGCGGCAGTTCCTTTAAAGTGACATTATAATTCATTCCCGTATCATCCTTTCGCAGTCGATCTAATGTTGTGTCCAGTAGCAAAAGCCGCTGGTTTAAGCTGTCGGCCTGCTCTCTTATCTCTGTTTGTTTTAACAAAAGATAAGTTTCAAGCTTTTCCGCATCGTCATACTGCAACAAAATTTCTCTTATGACCGCAAGGCTGAAACCCATGTTTTTTAGTGCGGTAATACGGTTTGCAATTGGAAGCTGTGCTTCACTGTAATAGCGATAACCGGTAAAATCATCCGTATTTTCCGGCATGAGCAAACCAATCTCGTTATAGTGCCGAAGCATTCGTATGCTGATGCGTGACAGTTTCGAAAAATCACCGATCTTTAACATATTATTTACCCCACATATATGTGTTTTTTTGAGCTCAATTCCAGTATAGAGTATACCATAGTGTGAGAGTCAATACCTTTTTTATTTTATCAGTGAAGTTTCATTTTTGTAATGATTAACCACAAAGAAAGGATTTTAGGTTCTAAGATTAGGGACAGCAAGAATGGACAAAATCAATTGGAACATCCATACGAGCTGCGGTTTCTTCAGGTGATAGTCCTTGTTTTAAAAAGCGGTGCACAACCTGATCAATTGGTTCAGCAACCTCAATGATATGACCATCACAATCGTAAAATCGAACGACCCGCTGTCCCCATGGATGCTCTAGAAGCGGATGAATCAATTTTATATTGCCTAAACGATTTAATTTTGCAGAAAACCCGTCAATGTCATCATCTTCAAAATACAATTCGCATGCATTGTTTTTTTGTACAATCTCTTGGGGTGATTTCTGAATAAACGTTTTCCATGTTTCAATTGTCTGCAGTGCAATGCCTCCCGACAATGTGACATTTGCACCAAAATCAGCGACCACTTCCAGACCTAAAACATCCTGATAAAATTTCTTAGACCGCTCCATATCCGTTACCGCAATTAACGTACACACATAGTTCATGTTTTATTTCCTTTCTACTTTTCGATGTTTGCAGTGTTTACAGATTGGGCTTTTTATGATGCGAAGTGGATTCACTGTACCACTTTGCAAACGACAACAATTTTTCTTCCTCCTGCGGTTTTGCAATCAGCGTCATCCCCATCGGTTCCCCATTTTCCGCATAACCGAATGGAACGGATAGAGCCGGATAGCCTGCCGCAGAATAGACCGCCGATAAAGAATTTTTAAACGAAACAATCAAATTTCCTTTTTCAAATCGTTTATCTAATATTTCTCTACTGTATCTTATATTGTTATCTACCAAAGACTGCCATTCTGTACGCGACATTGGGTTATTCATGGATTCCACCAATAGTTCCTGACCAAAAGGGGCTCTGTTTTCTAAATCTGCATTGTTAAATTCTATAATATCACGTAAACTTTTTACTTTCAAATACTGTGCCTCATCCAAAAACTGCTGTAAATCAAACTGAAACCCCGCCTGCAACGCTCGGTTTATTTGGATGTCTGACAAATCCTTATATGAGATTTTTTCAGTTTTTACTTCAATTCCAAAATCTGTCAGCTCATCCGCTATATGGTTAAATTCTTTTTCTTCTTGTTTTGTCATTCCATGCGTAATCATCACAACAGAAGCTGCCTTTGGATTGAATGATTCTAGACCATTTTGAATATTTTGCAAAGTATCAAATGTCATCCGGTCTTTGCTGTCTTTTCCGGAAATCACATCCAGTGTCAACGCGATATCTTCCGCATCATGCGCAATCACGCCCGCCGTATCCATTGCCATGGTAATCGGAATGATGCCTGTTCTGCTGACCAATCCGGTTGTCGGACGAATTCCCAACACAGAATTTTGAGCCGATGGATATATAATCGAGCCGGCTGTTTCCGTTCCAATTGATATAGCAGCAAAATCCGCCGCAATCGCAGCCGCCGCACCCGAACTAGACCCGCCCACATCAAATTTGCCGTAAGGATTATGCGTCTGTCCTCCGATTGCGGAATATCCGCTTGGCGCATTGAGAGACATATAATATGCCCATTCGCTCAAGTTGGTTTTGCCTAATAGGATCGCACCTTCTTCTCTTAATTTTGAAACCAAAAATGCATCCTCTTTGGCATAATAATCTGCCAATACAGCGGCACCGGCATGTGTTGCCATTTTATCCGCCGTTGCAATATTCGCCTTTAACACAACCGGAATACCGCCCAATTTCCCGGAATATCCGGCGGCATCTGCTTCTCTCGCTTGGGTTAGCACATCCGGATTTAATTCAAGAATCGAATTGAGACGATTGACATCGTATTGCTGAATTCGCTTTAAATAGTACATTACCAACTCCTCACAGGTAAAATCCTGCGTTTGATAATGTTGGTGAATCGTTGAGATGTTTGCATTTTTCAGCATGGATTCCAATTCACGGTAACGCTGATCCGTCAAGACAGCAATGCTGTCTTCAAACTGTGCAATATTTAACGGAATTCGTTCCGATGTGGATATTTCCAAATCATATTGTTTTTCAATTTGTTGATTTTTCATCTCGGTAATAAAAACATCCATAAACGCCTTTTTTAAAAATGGGAAAGCAATTATGATTAATACAATGAGAATCAACAAAATAATTCCGATTATTTTGAGCGTTTTTTTCATTTTGATTACCCTTTCGATTCTAATGCTGACGCATAAATTTATCTACATTTCCAATCTTTAGTGTTCTGCAAGACTCTTTCCCTATACATTCGGAAAGATTTAAAATTTATAAATCGTTGATTGACTAAAATTTTATATTATATTATCCATCATTTGGTTAATGCACAAAAAAGCGGCATGGGAATCTTCCCATGCCGCTTTTCCATTTTTTCTTTATTTTAATTGTGCGATCAAACGATCTGCATCCTGCGTCATACGTTCGTAGTCCGCCTGCTCCAGTTCCACTTGACCGCCTTTCACATTATCCATAACCTGCTCAACTTTTCGGGCTCCGCATAGAACATTCATACTGTTTCCTCGCCGTATCGTCCATGCAATTACCAAATTTCCAATCGTGCAATGATATTTTTCGCAAAGATCTTTCCATCCATCCAGCATGGCTAACACACCGGCTCTGCCTTCGTTCCACCATCTTTTTTTGAATCGCACATCTTCCGGACGCAAAACCGTTTCCATTGTAACAGTTCCGGTCAACAGTCCCTGTTCCAGTGGAGAATACGCCTGTACAGAAATATGGTGCTCATCGCAGTACGGCAGGATTTCGGTTTCCAACCGTCGATCTAACATACTGTATTTTTCCTGAATGACGTCCAGCTCTCCATTTTTAATGTACTGCTCTAAATGAGAAATTTGCACATTGGATGCGCCAATCGCTCGAATTTTGCCCTCTTGTTTGAGCTTCATCAGTTCACCCATCGTTTCCTCAATCGGGGTAAATTCCGGTTCAATACTCTGCCAATGGGTAAAAAACACATCTATATAATCCGTTTTGAGACGATGCAGGCTTTCTTCCAATCCCTGCCGAATGCTCGCAGGAGAAAGGTCGCGGTAAACTTCCTTCCCCTCAATCAATTCATGGTAAGAGCCGCTTTTCCTGTCCCATATCAAGCCGCATTTTGTGGATAAAATGGCTTTTTGACGATACCCATCCTGCAACGCTTTTCCTACAATATCCTCGCTGTGTCCCATATTATAGACCGGCGCAGTGTCAACCCACTGAATGCCGCTGTCCAAAGCGCGGCGGATTGTTTTGATGGATTCGCTGTCGTTGTTGTCGCCCCACCATGCCCCGCCGCCGATGGCCCAAGTTCCAAGCCCAATCGCACTTGTTTCAATGCCGGATGTTCCAATCTGCATTTTTTTCATGATGTCATTCCCTCACTTTTTTGGGGTTTGCGTTAGACTGAATCGGATTACGCAAACCGTCCATTTTTTTGTAAAGACCGGCTTCGATACCGCTAAAACTTGCACCGTTTTGCTGTCACAGAATAATCAAGCTTGCATTTTCTGATTCCTAATCCAATAGCCGCTGTACAACGTTGGATAGTTTCGCTTTGATTGCGTTTGGGTCATCCATCTTGCATATTTGATCTGCCAAATCTGCCGTTTCCGCTTGATTCATCTTACAAATCAAATAGCGCACCTTTTCAATTAAAAATGGCGGCATGCTCAGCTTACTGACACCAAATCCAATCAGCAATGGCAAAAAGGTTTGATCTCCCGCCACCGCTCCGCATACTCCTGCTTCGATACCAGCATGATGGGCACTGCGCAAAACCTCTC
>CALLQM010000204.1 GCA_938014855.1 uncultured Clostridia bacterium
AGGGCGGAACCGTTGGTGGAGGCGGTGTGGTGCGCTGGTTTGAAAAACAGTTTTGTTTGGAGGAGCGGATTGCCGCAAAACAGCACGGTACAAGTCCTTTTTATGAACTGGATATGCAGGCGCAAACCGTTCCTGCCGGCTCGGACGGTGTTGTATTTCTCCCGTATATGGCTGGCGAACGGTCGCCGATTTGGGATGCCGATGCCAAAGGCGTGTATTACGGATTGGACTTTTCAAAAACCCGTGCACATCTCATGCGTGCAAGCATGGAGGGCGTCGCTTATTCCCTCCGGCACAATCTGCAAACAGCCGAACAGGCCGGCGCGTTTGCACAGGAACTGCGCTCGATGGGCGGCGCGGCAAACAGCTGCCTATGGACACAGATGAAAGCGGATATAACCGGAAAACGAATCACCGCTCCCTCTTCCGACACGGCTACTACACTGGGTGCGGCAATGTTGGCAGGTGTGGCGGCGGGTGTTTACCGCGGCTTTGACGATGCGGTCAAACAGACGGTACAGGTTAAACGGGTGCATGAGCCGAATTTGGAGAACAAAGAACGATATGATGCGGGGTTTGCGACGTATTTACAGCTTTATGAACGTTTAAAACCTCTTATGAAGAAAGGATCGAAGGCATGAAAGCAGCAGTTTTGTATGGCAACGAGGATATTCGGTACTGCGATTATCTGACGCCGCAGGTCTTGCCGGGCACAGTGAAAGTAAAAGTCAGAGCGACCGGAATCTGCGGCTCGGATGTTCCGAGGGTTCTGCACAACGGTGCGCATTTTTATCCGGTGGTTTTGGGGCATGAATTTTCCGGCGATGTGGTGGATGTTGGCGAAGGGGTTCATTCAATCCAAGTCGGCGATACGGTTTCCGGTGCGCCGCTGCTGCCGTGTATGAAATGCGATGACTGCCAAAGCGGGAATTTTTCGCTGTGTAACGATTACAGCTTTATCGGTTCGCGTGAGCAGGGCAGTTTTGCGGAATATGTGGTTTTGCCGGAAGTCAATGCGGTCAAATATGATCCATCGATTCCGTATGAACAGGCGGCAATGTTTGAGCCGTCCACTGTAGCACTGCATGGCGTGCTGTGCAACGACTATCAAGGCGGCGAAACTGTGGCGGTGCTTGGATGCGGAACGATTGGCATTTTTACCATGCAGTGGGCAAAAATATTCGGCGCAAAAAAAGTGGTTGCATTTGATATCGATGATGGGCGGCTGGAGCTTGCAAAACGCATGGGTGCGGATGCGGTAATCAATACCACAAACAAGGATTTTTTAGCAAACGCAATGGAGATTACCGACGGCAGAGGCTATGGTTATGTGTTTGAGGCGGCAGGAAATCCCGCCACAATGCATATCGCGTTTGATGTTGCCGCCAATAAGGCAAAAGTCTGCTTTATTGGAACGCCGCACGTGGATTTAACGTTTACCCAAAAAGAATGGGAACTCATGAACCGAAAAGAGTTCCGCCTGACCGGTTCGTGGATGAGTTACAGTGCACCGTTTCCCGGAAAAGAGTGGAACCTGACGGGGCACTATTTTGCAACCGGACAGCTCAAGTTTGACCCGGCCTTTATCTTTAAAAAGTTCCCGCTGTCACAAGCGGAAGAGGCGTTCGATTTGTTCCATGAGCCGTCCAAGATCCATGGAAAGATCATGCTGATGAACGAATAAGGAGGCCGCAGGGATGATTACAACGGTGACGCTCAACGCGTCGGTCGATAAATTATATTTGTTGGATTCGGTTGCGCTTGGTCAGGTAATGCGTGTGAAAGAAGTACAGAACACCGCAGGCGGAAAAGGGCTGAACGTTGCGCGCGTGTCGGCGCTGGCCGGGGAATCGGTTCGGGCATTGGGCTTTTTGGGCGGCTATTCCGGGCAGTATATCCGCTCGATGCTGTCTTTGCAGGGGGTCGAGGCGGACTTTACGGAAATTGACGGCGAAACCCGTTCCTGTATCAATATCCGTGACTGTTCCACTGGCAGGCATACCGAATTTTTGGAGCCGGGGGCATCGGTGACGCCGCAAAACCTTGATGAGTTTCTAAAGAGTTATGAAAATGCGGCTGTCCAAAGCGATGTCATTACAATTTCGGGAAGTGTTCCGAGCGGAACGCCCGCCGATTTTTATCGTACGCTGGTGCGGATTGCAAAACAACACGGGGTGCCGGTTTTAGTAGATACCAGCGGGGATCTGCTTAAAGAGGCTGTCAAAGAAAAGCCGACCATGATTAAACCGAATACAGATGAGATTGCACAGCTTTTGGGCAGACCGATTTCATCGGGTAAACAGCTGGAGGACGCGGCACAAATGCTTCAGCAAAGCGGAATCCCGATTGTTGCCATTTCAATGGGCAAAGATGGGGTGCTGGTTGCGTGTGACGAGGGACTGTTTTTGGGAACAACGCCGGATATTCCCGTCGTAAATACCGTTGGATGCGGTGACAGCATGGTTGCAGGCTTTGCGGTTGGATTGGCAAGGAGGTACCCGATGACCGATACCATTGAGTTTGCGTCCGCAATTTCGACCGCAAACGCACTGTCAATGAAAACCGGCTGGTTTGAGCCGGATGATTTGAAACAGATGTTAACACAGGTTCGTGTGACCCAATTACATAACAGAAAGCAGGTATTAATATGACAAATTTTATTGACCCGAAATCTGTACCGAAACGCACTCTTTCCACCGGCGAACAAATCCCCTGCATCGGCATGGGGACGTTTGGTTCCGACCGCTTTACGCCCGATCAAGTTTCCAATGCGGTAGCGGGCGCAATCCGCTGTGGCTATCGGATGTTTGACTGCGCATCGGTTTATGGCAATGAAGATCAGATTGGAAACGTGTTTGCAGAGGCTTTTAAATCGGGTGTTGTCAAACGCGAAGACCTGTTCATTACCTCCAAAGTTTGGAACGATATGCACGGGAAAGGCGATGTTCTGCTTTCCCTTGCGAAAACGCTTAAAGATCTTCAGCTGGACTATATCGATGCCTTTTTCGTGCATTGGCCGTTTGCAAACTACCATGAGCCGGGATGCAGTGGAGACGCGCGCAATCCAAACTCCAAACCGTTTTCCGTGGAGCGGTTTATGGCTACTTGGCGGCAGATGGAGCGGCTTGTGGATATGGGTCTTGCCAAAAACATCGGGATGTCCAGCATGACGATTCCAAAATTAGAGGCGGTTCTGCCGCTTTGCCGCATCAAGCCGACAGTAATTGAAATGGAACTGCACCCCAGTTTTCAACAGTCGGAATTGTTTGATTACTGCGTGAAGCGCGGGATTCAGCCGATTGGATTCTGCCCGATTGGGTCACCGACTCGTCCGGATCGAGATAAGACGGAAGACGATGTAGTCGATATTCAAATGCCGGAGTTGGTGGAGATTGCAAAAGCACATCACGTTCATCCTGCGGTCATCTGCTTAAAATGGGCGGTACAGCGCGGTCAAATCCCCATTCCGTTTTCCATTTATGAAAACGAGTATGTCAGCAATCTGCGCTGTACTGTGGAAGACCCGCTTTCTGACAAGGAAATGGATAGTTTGAACTCACTGGATAAAAACTGCCGCCTGATTAAAGGGCAGGTATTCTTGTGGCCGAATGCAAAAGGCTGGGAAGATTTGTGGGATTTGGACGGAACCATTACCAAATAGGAGGAGTTTTGATGTTAAAAAATATTCCAAGCATCCTGACTCCCGATCTGCTTAAAGTAATGATGGAAATGGGACACGGGGATGAATTGGTTCTTGCGGACGGAAATTATCCGAAATTCGGTCATCCACAGCGGGTGATTCGCTGTGATGGACACGGAATCCCGCCCATTTTAGACGCTATTCTGCGGTTTATGCCGCTTGACCCTTATGTAGAGCACCCCACCATCTTGATGCAGGTACTGCCGGATGATCCCTATGTGCCCGAAATATGGGACAGCTATCGTCAGATTATCGGCAGGTATGAAAAAGCGGGAGCAAGAGAACTTGCCATCAACAAATATGATTTTTACGAACGGGCATCAAAAGCGTATGCGGTTGTCACAACCGGCGAGACCGCTCTTTATGCCAATATCATTCTAAAAAAGGGCGTTGTTGCGCAATCGCCTAACGAATAAGAAAAGAAATGGAATTCGGATAAGCCTGCAGTTTACTGAAGGCTTATCCGTTTTTTGCGTTGGGGGATTTTAGAAATACTATTTTTTTTCCGTGCTCTGCTTGATGATTGTCAGTTCCAAATCATTACTTTCTACGAAAATTTGCTCTGTTTGACGTTGTGCAACCTGCAGTTGTTCAATCACATCCGTTACTTGATTGAATAGTTTTGCGTACATTTTTTGATAATTCGGCATAGTTCACCCTCCATAAAAATTAAATTAGATGCATTTTATATCTAAACAGCACATTCGATTCAGAAAGTTTGATATAATTAATGTAGTCATAAATGAAAATGACAATGAATTAAAACTCATATCTTACAAAGTTGTTTATTGATTGACATTTTTCCTTATTCAAACACATTATATCTTAGAAAATGCGTTCGATTCCATTTTTGAACAAATTGTTCTAAAACAGTAGAATGGTAACATGAAGGCTTATGCTCGAATTCGAAACCTCAGGGAAGATCATGATATGACACAGGCGCAGGTAGGTGCGGCGATTCATCTTCCTCAACGTACGTATGCCTATTATGAAAAAGGTCAAAGAATGATTCCACCAACGGTTCTTTGTGCTTTGGCGGATTTATATGATGTAAGCGTTGATTATTTATTGGAACGTACCGATTCAAAACAAACCAATCGTTCCGATTAATTGTTGAAAGTTCCTTGCCAAATGCCTTGGCAGGGGGCTTTTTTATGCGTAAAAGGTTGAAAATCTTGTTAATTGGGTTGAAATCTTGTACTTCTTTGGTGAAAGAGTCGAACTGTTTCAGAAACTATGTTAAACTTTTACCAAAGTAAATTATGCTCCGAGCAAAAATGTCTAAGGAATCAATCTATGACATTGCGCCTTGATGAAAACA
>CALLQM010000205.1 GCA_938014855.1 uncultured Clostridia bacterium
GTTAATCTTGTCTTTCAGGCGCGCAATGAGTGAAATGACGGTGCTGGTGTTTTTCGCAAAAGGTTGCTTCACCAATGCATACGAGTCGTAAACATAAAAATGGTCTGAATAAAGAGAAAACTTAACAGCCATGGACTTTTTTCTGTTGAGGTAAAATAGAGAAACCCAAGCAAAAACACGCTGATTACAAGGATAGCGGCGGACAACATTTCAGCAGAAAGCCCGCCGATTAAAGTTTCCCCGCTGTTCTGCATATTCAGTCCACAGGCAGTAAAATAATTGAATGCATTGAGGCTTGCACTTTGGTATTGCTCAAAGCCTCCAAAATATATTTCAAATGGCAGCATCCAGCCGCTGTACGCAATAAAAGGCATAAATACGGTGAGTGCCGTTAAGATTCCAGCTAAAATGGAATACCCAATTTTTTTCCATGAAAATTTCGTGATTAAAAAGAGTCCAAACACTGGTGCAAAATAAAGCGACTGAAATTTCATCAGGCAAGCCAATGTCATGATGACGGCAGAAATCACCGGTTTTTGTTGGATCAAAAGCCAAAAACTAAGCACCAACAAAAACAGCATGATGCTGTCAGTCTGACCCCAGTAAGACGAATTTACAATAATAGTCGGATTAACCGCCCACAAGGCGGCTCCCGCGGCGGCAATCAATCTGCTTTGACGATACAGCACAAGATAGATCAGCGGGATCGTTGCTGTATCAAATAAAATCTGCCAGCCTTTTAGCAATAGCATTTCAAGTCCCGGAATTTCGCTTACAATCGGAAGCGCCATCAGTTTCCCGGTAATTGTCAGCGGAAACAGAAACAGCGGCGGATAATCAAGACTTTTAATCTGTTCATAAGCCCTGAATAAACCTCCATTGACTCCCGATGACCAATCAACATAATAATTTAAATCGTAATGATGAACGGCTGCATAACCAATCATGATGCGCAGAAGAAACCCCGAGATTGTCAGCGCAAGCAAGAACCAAAGAATCTGCCTGCGGTCAATTTGAAACCGTTCCGAAAGAATGCGATCGTACTTCAATTTATTAACTCCATAGCTCGGGACTCAGGATTTCTCACTGAGCCCCGAATAAATTAATCATAACATATCTTATTATATTTTGTACTAAAAAAAGGAAAATTGAGGGAAGATTTTTATATTTTCATCTATTCTATGCAATTACAAACTGTCATTCTCGATCGGATTGTCAAACCTGCACAGTTTCTATCCACTGTACAAGAATTATTCCGATAAATATTCTTCCAAACAAATTTCTTGATCCATAATTTCCCGTGCAGCTTCTTCACCCACATAGCGATAATGCCAAGGTTCAAAGCTGATTTTTGTGATATCTTCCTTATCTTTCGGATATCGCAAAATAAATCCATAATCTGCCGCGTTATTGTAAAGCCATTTCGCCGCATCGGTTTCCGCATAGCCGTCATTCAGTCCTTGGTAAGTTGGTGTTACAATATCAAGCGCCAAACCGGTCTGATGCTCACTGGAACCCGGGTAGGCGATGAGCCGGCTCGTTTCTTTAACCGCCTCGTCTTTGCTGTATCCTGCTTGCTGTAAGTTTGCCGCATAGTTATTAAAATTACGGTTTTGGGATTCATAACTGCGATAGCCGGAACACACTAACAGGTCGACGCCCTGTGCTTTCGCATCTTTTATCATACGTTTCGCATATTCTGCGGCTCGTTTATCCATTTGATACCCATTTTGCACATCGGCAAGTTCGGGTTTAAAGGTCTGATCAATTGTGTTCTCTGAATTAACTAAAAGTAGATTCCATTCGCCTGTTTGCTTAGCAGAAGCCTGCTCTTTTGACTCTTCAGGCTGTTGTTCCATTTCATCTTTTGACTGCTCATCTGTTGATTCTTCCACTTCAGAAGATTCATCGATGGATTCCTCCTCTTCAAGCGATTCTGTTTCCTCATCAGGCAGACGTTCATCGGTCGAATTGGATGTTGCAGGTTCTTCTGTTTTGGACGCAGGCATGGAACGTGCCGGAAATTTCTCCTGCCATTTTGTATCCTTTTGAGTCATTGCAAATGCAATAACAGCAGCAATAACCGCCGCTACTGCGATATGTTTGGGTTTAATCAGCATACAAGATTCCTTTCTTATTATGTGTAGTTTAGTTTAAAATTCGCCGGCCTGATACATAATTGCAGTGATTGCGGCAAGCGGTGCGGTTTCACAGCGCAGAATGCGACTGCCAAGCGAAAGCGAAAGCAAGCCCTGTTCAAGCGCATAATCGGCCTCCGAAGGTTCAAATCCACCCTCACTTCCAATCAAAATCGAAACGTTCTGTTCCAATTTTGACGCCAGCGTTTGTTTAAGCGAATCCTGAGCATTCTCATAAAATAGAATTGCCATTCCATCCTCTTTCATGCGCCGAACCGCCGATTTATAATCGATCAGGGGTTCCACTTCCGGAACTCTGCCGCGGCCGCACTGCTTTGCCGCCTCCAAAGCAATCTTTTGATAGCGCGCCAATTTCTTTTGCATAGCCTTTTCATTCGGTCTGGAAATGCAGCGGTTGGACAACACCGGTACAATGCGGTGCACACCAAGCTCAACCGCTTTTTGAATAATGGTTTCCAGCTTATCCGCTTTCGGCATTGCCTGGTACAGCGTAATTTTTATCTGCGGTTCGCCTTTACTAGGTTCTAACGCCTGCACACGCAGGCGCACCTGTTCCGGATGGATTTCTTCAATACGGCACTGATAATCGTTTCCATTGCTGTCGCATACAGTCACCATTTCCCCGATGCGCATCCGAAGTGCCAAAGCGATGTGCCGGGCATCCTCCCCGGTTATGACGGCAGTCCCGTCGTTTACATCTCCGGTAAAAAATCTTGGCATATCGGACCCCCTCTTACATTCTTTGCGCGGAAAGCGCCACCCATCCGCCCGATTCTCCACGGCGAATTATGCGGTATCCTGCATCCGTCAGCGCATTTTGCACATCTTGTTCTCTTGTATCAATGATTCCCGAAGCGATAAATACCCCATCATCGGTGAGGAATTGATCCAAATCCGGAATCAAACGGATGATTACATCAGCAACAATGTTTGCAGTTACGAGATTGAATTTTCCGCTGACTTTTTCGGTTAGATCGCCTGCATGAAACGTCACACGATCTGTTACACCGTTCGCCTCGGCGTTTTCGTTGGCTACTCGTACTGCCACTTCATCAATATCGACGCCTACCGCCGACTTTGCTCCCATCAGCAAAGATGCCACGGATAAAATACCGCTCCCAGTCCCAATATCAAGCTGTGTGGTTTCGGGAGTGACCGTATCTTCCAATATTTCCAAACAAAGTTTGGTCGTATCATGCGTGCCCGTACCGAATGCCATTCCTGGATCCATAACCAAAACGACTTCATCGTCCGCCGGCGTATAGGTCTCCCAAGAGGGGCAGACTACCAAATGGTTTCCAATTTTTGTAGGATAATAGTATTTTTTCCATGAGGTTGCCCAATCATCTTCATGAATCTGTCCCAAGTCAATGACATAAGGAATATTCTCCGATTCCAGACGGTCTTTGATATAAGAGATCGCTTCATGAGGATTTTCTTCCGGAGAAATATAAATGTGGATCAAGCCGTGTGACCGATCGCGTTCTAGCAGTTCCTGTTCAATCAAATCGATATGGGCAATTTGAGGAGCCAGTTCTTCAATGTCGCTGTAATCCTCAATATAAATCCCATAAGGCACCACCATATTGGCAATCGCCGATGCCGTTTCTAAATATTCAGTGGCGACCTTGATTTTTACTTCACTATACTGCATGATGAATCTCCTTTATAAAACTATTGTGCCAAAATATTAGCAAATTACTGCCTTAAATGCAGAATACAACGTTTATTATAATACAAAACCACCCTTTAAAAAAGGGTGGTTTTATGAATAATCCTTATTTCATTGCATCTTTAAGCCGGTCAAAAAAGGATTTACGCTTTTCATAATTTTTATCGCTCGATAGCTTTTCAAAGTCCTTAAGCGCTTCCTTTTGCTTGGAAGTCAGATTGCGCGGAACTTCAATATTTACTTTTACATACTGATCGCCGCGTCCATGTCCGTTTACATAGGGAATTCCCTTATTACGCAAACGGAAAACCGTACCGGACTGTGTTCCCTCCGGCACATTATATTTCACCTTACCGTCAATGGTAGGAACTACAATTTCATCGCCAAGCACCGCTTGTGAAAACGTAATCGGAATATCGCACCAAACATCAAATCCATCACGTTCAAACAGCTGGTCGGCACTTAGGGTTACCATGATATTCACATCGCCCGCCGGACCGCCGTTGACACCTTGGTCACCCTGACCGCGCAGCATGAATGTCTGCCCGTCATCAATTCCGGCCGGAACCGAAACCTCGAGTGTGCGGGCATGGCGAACACGACCCATACCACGGCAGGACGAGCACGGTTCATTGATTACTTTGCCCTTACCGTTGCATCGCGAACAGGTCCGCGTAGTTTGAATGATACCGATTGGTGTACGCTGCTGAACAGTCACTTGTCCTGTGCCGCCGCATTCGGAACACGTTTGCGGACTCGTGCCTTTTTTGGCTCCCGTTCCGCCGCAGGTCTCACACTTCTCCAGCCGCTTAATCTGGATTTTTTTCTTGCATCCTTTGGCCGCTTCCATAAAAGTTAAGCCCAAAGTCACATTAATATCGTTTCCTCGAATGGGGGCATTCGGATTTCTTGTACGGCTGCTGCCGCCAAATCCACCGAATCCACCGCCAAAAAAGCTCTCAAAGATATCGCCGACGTCAAAACCGCCGCCAAAGCCGCCAAAGCCGCTGCCTCCAGCGCCCGCTCCATAGGACGGATCAACGCCTGCATGCCCAAATTGGTCATAGCGCTGACGCTTTGCCGGATCGTTGAGTACCTCGTACGCTTCATTGACCTCCTTGAACTTTGCCTCGGCGGCCTTGTCCCCCGGATTCATGTCGGGGTGGTACTTCTTTGCCAGCTTGCGATATGCTCGTTTCAAATCATCGGATGACGCATCCTTGGATACGCCCAGTACTTCATAATAGTCCCGTTTGTCAGCCAAATGTCTCACCCCTGCTTATACCGTATGCTTTACACCGCACTAAGGCGGGAGAACCTCCCCCGCCTCAGCACATTACATATTTATTGTCCTATTGTATTATTTTTTGTCGTCTTCGTCAACCTCTTTATAGTCCGCATCGACATAATCTGCACCGCCGGCTGCAGAATCACTGCCGCTTTCGGGGTTTTGCTGAGCGCCCTGAGCGCCTGCAGCACCCGCAGCACCTGCAGCACCTTGCGCACCTTGATACATTTTCGCGCTCATGTCGTAGAAGTCTTTCTGCAGATCTTCTTGTTTTGCTTTAATGTCGTCGACATTGGTACCTTTCAGCGCCTCTTTCAAAGCGTCAACTTTGCCCTGTACCTTTGCTTTTTCATCCGCAGAAATCTTATCGCCAAGATCCGTCATGGTTTTTTCACACTGGTAAACCATTTGATCGGCAGCATTGCGTACGTCGATTTCTTCACGGCGCTTTTTATCTTCCTCAGCATAAGCTTCAGCATCTTTAACTGCATTATCGATATCGTCTTTCGACATATTGGTGGAAGATGTGATCGTGACATCCTGAGCTTTGCCGGTGCCGAGATCTTTTGCTGTTACGTGAACGATACCGTTGGCATCGATATCAAACGTAACTTCGATCTGCGGAACGCCGCGGGGTGCTGGCGGAATCCCATCCAAACGGAAGGTTCCAAGCTGTTTGTTGTCGCGAGCCATCTCACGTTCACCCTGCAGAATGTTGATTTCAACCGAGGTCTGCCCATCTGCAGCAGTCGAGAACGTCTGCGATTTCTTGGTCGGGATGGTGGTGTTGCGTTCGATAATCTTGGTGCAGACACCGCCCAAGGTTTCCAGACCCAAGGACAGCGGAGTAACGTCGAGTAGCAGCAAGCCTTTGACGTCACCGCCAAGAACGCCGCCCTGAATCGCTGCACCAACTGCAACACATTCATCCGGGTTGATGCCTTTAAACGGATCTTTGCCGCAGAATGATTTGACTGCTTCCTGAACAGCCGGAATACGGGTAGAACCGCCGACCAACAGGATTTTATCCAAATCGGAAACTTTCAGACCGGAGTCAGCCATTGCTTTGCGGACAGGTACCATTGTCTTTTCAACAAGATCTGCTGTCAACTCATTAAATTTTGCACGGGTAACGGTAACATCCAAGTGTTTCGGACCGGTTGCATCGGCAGTGATAAACGGCAGGTTTACACTAGCCGTGGTCATGCCGGAAAGCTCAATTTTCGCTTTTTCAGCCGCTTCCTTGAGTCTCTGCATTGCCATTTTATCGCCGCGCAGGTCAATGCCGTTGGATTTCTTAAATTCATCTGCAAGATAATCGATTACGCGCTGGTCGAAATCGTCGCCGCCCAAACGGGTATCACCGTTGGTTGCAAGAACTTCCTGTACGCCATCGCCCATTTCAATAATGGACACATCAAACGTACCACCGCCCAGGTCATAAACCATGATCTTCTGCTCACGTTCTTTATCTACACCATAAGCCAAAGCAGCAGCTGTCGGCTCATTGATAATACGCTTTACTTCCAAGCCGGCAATACGGCCTGCGTCCTTGGTAGCCTGTCTTTGGCTGTCAGAGAAATAAGCCGGAACGGTGATAACTGCCTCGGTAACTTTTTCGCCCAAATAAGCTTCCGCATCCGCTTTCAGCTTTTGCAGAACCATAGCAGAAATTTCCTGCGGGGTATAGTTTTTGCCATCGATGGAAACTTTGAAGTCGCGTCCCATATGACGTTTAATTGACGAAATCGTTCTGTCCGGGTTGGTGATCGCCTGACGTTTTGCGACCTGTCCGACCATACGCTCGCCGGTTTTTGAAAATGCAACAACGGACGGGGTTGTTCTTGTTCCCTCCGCGTTTGTAATAACAACTGCTTCTCCGCCTTCCATTACGGAAACACAGCTATTGGTTGTACCTAAGTCTATACCAATGATTTTACCCATGTGAATTCCTCCAATATCATTAAATTAATCTAAATCTCAATGGATAACATGTATTCAGTTTGCGACCTGAACCATGGCATGCCTAATAATTTTGTCGTCCAGCCGATATCCCTTTTGGAAAACGGCGACGATTGAGTTTGCCTCGTGTTCTTCGTCTTCCACATGCATGACTGCATTGTGTTTTTCAGGATCAAATTGTTCGCCTGCTTCTCCGAATTCTTCAACGCCCATATTTTCGAGCACATCTTTAAAATTCTGAAGAATCATCTCGACGCCTTTTTTAAACTCTGCGTCACTGCATTCTAAGGAAAGCGCACGTTCGATTGTATCAATAATCGGCAGGAACTTTTCCACCGTCTTAGCAATCGCTTGTGGATAAATCGCATCTTTTTCCCGCTGACTGCGCTTGCGGAAGTTGTCATACTCTGCAATCGTTCTTAGCAGCTTATCGTTTAGGTTGTCAACCTTTTCTTGCAGCAGTTCCGCCTGCGATTTTTGCGGCTTATCTGCCTTGTCGTCCTTTTTCTGCGTGCTCTCTTCCGGCTTAGCGGATTCCTGCTTGCTCTCATCTGCATTGTCTGCAGGCTCCTGCGCCGCTTTCGGATTGGTTTCCGAGTTTTCTTCTGTCTCTTTATTTCCCGGACCTGCCTTATTCTTTAGGTTCGGGTCCTCATGTTTCTTTTCTTTGGACAACCCATTCGCCACCTTATTCTATATTTTGTATCTGCTGTCATCCTTGTTCTTCAAAGGTTTCAGCCAGCAATTTTCCCAATGTCTTTGAAAAGTATTCCAAATGTGGAATCAGTTTCGCATAGTCCATGCGAACCGGACCGATCACACCGATCGCGCCCTCGTTTTGCGCACCGATTCGATATTTTGTAACCACAACAGACGTGTCTGTAAGCTCGCTCTTGGTATTCTCTTTTCCAATCGTGATAAACACAGCATCTTTTTGAGAACCGATCAGCCCCAAGAGTTGTTCCCGATCATTCATTGTCATCAGCAGATCACGCGCAATGTCGGAAAATTCTTTGTAACAAAGCAAATTTTCGCCGCCGGAAGTATAAAACTGCCCCGCGCCTACTTCTCTGCAAAGTTCGTAAATTCCGGTAAGCACCGGTGTAAACAGCTGAGAATATTCGCCGAGTGTTACCGCAATGGAATTGATATACCGCTGTGAAATCTCAATCACCGATTTTCCCACCAGCCTGCCGTTTGCAAACTGATTCAAAAACTCAACGATCTTGTTTGTTACTTTAAAATCCACCCGGCATACGCGATTTTTAATGACGCCGTTTGTTGCAATTAATAAAATTACCATCGTACGAATACCGACCGGAACAAACTGAATATGTTTGACCAAAACGTTTTTAGGCGTAATCGTCGTCGATACAGTTGCACAGTTGGTATATTCCGCCAACGCTTCCGCCGCATCTTCCAATAACCGATCCGGATCCGGATCTCGTATATTAAAAAGCGCGTCGATTTCTTTGCGTTCGTTATCGCTGATAGGTTTTGGGCGCATCAGCTCATCGACATAAATCCGATAGCCCAAATGAGACGGAATTCGTCCCGCAGATGTATGAGGCTGCTCCAAAAGCCCCATATCAAACAGGGCAGACATGTCGTTGCGAATTGTTGCAGGAGATACATGAAGATCAAGCCGCTGATTCAGCATTTTCGAGCTGACCGGCTCACCGGTTTCAATATAGATCTCTACGATGGCGGTCAAAATCTTTAATTTTCTGGAATCCAGACTCATCATTCTCACCTCGCAATTCCAGGCCACCTACGCAACGGGGTTCTTAGCACTCTTTCTGTATGATTGCTAACATCTATAATGTACCACAGATTTTTCAGAAGTCAAGGGAATTCATGAAATGTTTACACATTTTTTAGCACTCGTCACATGCGAGTGCTAACGTTGTACATATTGCACAAATTTTTATAAACCCGTTTATTTACATTGACTTTTGGTAATAAATGTAGTTTAATAAAATCATAGCAGAAAATAAGCTTGTCATTATTTTGAAGGAGGCCATTTTTTCATGTTGATTAAAGAAGTTATGCTCCATTCCGCAGAAGATCTCCGTCAGTTCATGTATCTCGCAATGCAGTCCTCCGAAGACATCGGCGTACATACAGTCGACGGCAAAATAGCCGATGCAAAATCTGTGCTGGGTCTGATGTCGCTTGATTACTCAAAACCGGTAAAAGTGGTTACAGAAGACAACCATTTTGTCAAACAGCTGTCGAAATGGGTTGTAAACGAATAAGTTGACAAAAGCGGGGCCCAGCTTCGCTTTTTTGCATTTAGAGGCAAAAATCCGTTCGCTATATATCATAAAGAAATTCTTAAAATTTATCCGCTTCAACAGCAAAAAATGCGTTGGTGAAACAAGCACAAAACAAAAAACCTTAGAATCAAATGATTCTAAGGTTTTTTTGGAGCTGGAAACGTGACTCGAACACGCGACCTGCGCATTACGAATGCGCTGCTCTACCAACTGAGCTATTCCAGCATAGATAAATAAGGATCTTTTATTCATTCATATCTTTATATTTCATAAGTAACCGCAAAAGATAATCAATAGATTAACAATTGGTTCAGTTGCTTAAATAGTATAGCACTGGTTATGCAAAACGTCAATATCTTTTTTAAAAATCAAATTTTCGGTTGACGCCGCCAGCATTGAGAAGTAAAATAATGACAGCATTTGCGCTGAAACAATCAATCAATATAGGGGGTGCCGCAATGCTTTTAGCCATCGATATTGGCAATACCAATATGGAATTCGGCGTTTTTGACGG
>CALLQM010000206.1 GCA_938014855.1 uncultured Clostridia bacterium
TTACTGGTTATACACCAGGCAAATATCGAGAATTTCTTTTATCCAATTAATAGTTATCGATTTTAAAATAATAGGAGATATATATGAAAAAATTCATTGTAATTCTTAGTGGAAAAAAAGCAAAATCATTAAAATCGGATTTATTAAATGCACATGTTGAACATTTGAGAACCTTACATAAAAATGGCTTTTTATTTTTATGTGGGCCTTTTGCTGATAATGATGGCGCAATACAAATTATTAATGCCAAAACAAAAGAAGATGTGGAAAAAATGGTTTTGTCTGATCCTTTTGTTGAGAACAGTTACTATTCAAACTTTGTTATTTATGAATTAAATGAAGCAAATGAGGATAATTGTTATCTTCTTAAAAATGACAAACAAACAGAAGGTAATTTAATTAGTGAATAATCAGTTTTTATTATATAAGATATGAGCATAATATAACTTTAGGCAGCATCAATTTGATGCCGCCTTTTTCTATATATTCAATTGAAAGTTCATGATATACTATATGGTAGATTAGATAGTAAAGGAAGGCTGCATTTATGACCAGATTAAAAACCAATTTACCTGTACTATTGCTTACTGTAGTATTTTTAATTTTTACAATTACCGGTTGTTCCTTTCAGGGAAAATCCCAGGAAGAATATAATGATTTAATTAAGCAAAATCAACAGTTAAAATCAGAATTAGCGCCGTATCAGGAAACGATTAATACAAAAATAACTGGGTCTTTTGTTGCAACAGTACGCGAGTTAAGCCCTGATTACGTTGGTGATTGCGTTACACCGACAATTGCTGTACTTACCTGCTTTCAATCTCCTCCTTTTATGGTGCACGTTGGTAAAGAAATGGCATCAAAATTAAAGGTTGGAGAAAGTTATTATTTTGAAATTGAAGAGAAATCAATCGGAGAAATCTCAAAAGCTGAATTTAATAAAGGCTGTCCCTACGTGGAAGAGGCATATGCTTCCTATCATTTTCAAATTAAAAGTTTTCGAACTCCTAAAGAAGAGGAAGGTGGTTTGGATTCTGTACACATTATTTATAAAGAATTATGAAAAGGCGGCATCAATTGATGCCGCCTTTTCATATGCGTATTGTTATAACACGAGAAGTTTCCCTTATTTCAAAGTCCACAGTGCACTTTGAACCTGTAGTTTTACCATGTTTGCATACAAACCGTTTTTACTCAAAAGTTCAATTGGTTTCCCACATTCAGCAGCCCTGCCATCCTTAAGTACAACGATTTTGTCAGCACCCGCTACCGTTCTCATACGGTGAGCGATTACAATAACCGTCTTGTTCCTTATAAGCTTGGAAATGGCATCTTGAATGAGTGTTTCATTTTCTACATCAAGCGATGCCGTAGCCTCATCGAGCAGGATAACCGGTGCATCTTTTAATAGAGCGCGAGCGATTGACAGTCTCTGCCGTTCACCTTCCGATAGTGTTGATCCATTTTCACCAATCATCGTGTTGTAGCCGTTTGGCATTTTCAGCACAAATTCATCACATCTTGCGGCTTTCGCGGCAGCAAGTACTTCTTTATCCGTTGCGTTTTGGCGCCCTATGCGGATATTTTCCATAACAGTGTTATTAAAAAGCAAAACATCCTGGAATACAATTGAATACTGCTTAAACAGCGTTTCCGGTTCAATCGTAGAAATATCCGTACCGCCAAGTGTAATGGTACCGCTGTTCAAATCCCAAAAACGAGCCGCCAGTTTGGATGCCGTACTTTTTCCTCCGCCTGAAGGACCGACTAGAGCTGTAATCTCACCCTGCTTAGCTGTGAACGATACACCATCAAGCACGATTTCTCCAGTATTATAAGAGAAATGCACGTCATGAAATACAATGTCAGATATAAATGCAAGAAACAGCAAAAGATCAATTTCACCCGCCGCAAGAGTGTAACACCAACAATAACCGTTGTTGCAATTCCTACACGCAGAATCATTTGCGCGCTTGTAACAAATATTCCGACCGTAAGTTCAGATTTAATGGAACTTTTTTCAAAACGATTTAGTTTTTTATTTAGCATGTTTATATGCTTTTCCGATTGGTTCTTCGCCTTAATATCTTTGATGGTTTCAATGTATTCCTGAATCCCATCAGCAGCGGCCATTTTAATACTTTTCGTCTTACTGTTGGATCTATCCATAATGTTTCTTGCCGATATTGTAATCCCAAATGAAACTGGAACAACCCATATAAGCGCAAGTCCCATTCGCCAATCAATAAAAATCATACCGATGCAGACAATTAAAGTTGACGCAAGAGCTCCGAAAAGTTCTGGAATAAAGGGTGAAAATGCCGTTTCAAGTCCCGCGGTGTCCGCCATAACGGTTGTAGTCAAATCCGCAATGTCACGGTTTCCAAAGAATGAGAGAGGAAGCTTGCGCAGTTTTTCAGCTAACGTAATCCTCTGCGCTGGACTTTCGGAATAGGAAGCTACAAAGGTAGAATTATACTGGTTAAAATGCAAAACAAAAAT
>CALLQM010000207.1 GCA_938014855.1 uncultured Clostridia bacterium
AAAATAAACATTTTTATTTTGCCACATAAGTGCAAAAATTACAAGCATGTTTTTCATTAGCAGTGAAATACTATAAGATACAAGCAAAATAAATATGTTAGATTCAAAAAAATAACAAGAGGGTGTGAGGATGGAACAAAAAGTGTTAGCAGTTGCAGTTGCACTGGGTTTAATTTTATTTTGTGCATCCAGAGTTTCTGCGCAGGAAATTATCAATGTTCGAGCGGGAAGTTTTCATAAATTTGACGTACAGAGCATCGAACATGTTTTAGAAATGGAACAATTGGATGCGCTTGCGGTGACGCTGCCGCCGGATGCAAATGCAGGCACCCTTTTTTATGATGGAAAACCGCTGAAATCAGGGCAGCTGCTCAGCAGGGAAGAAGTGGACCGAGTATGGATCTTTACATCCAACAATATCACTGCAGTCCCCGTTGGAATCACGGTTTTCCCCGATCCTCCTGAAGATAAGCAACCGAAAATTCGTTGTATAAATCGTAGATTTTCGCCGATAATACAAGTGAATCAGCCTACTAACAAGGAGGAATAAATGTTGTTAGATAAAATTGCATTATTGCTTGCGATCATCGGAGGTCTCAACTGGGGTCTGATCGGTATTTTCCAAATCGACGCAGTTGCTTGGCTGTTTGGTGGACAAGGAAGTATCACAAGTCGTGTGATCTATACTTTGGTTGCCTTGGGCGCTATTTGGTGTATTTCGCTGTTATTCCGTCCTGAACCACATGATCGCTAACGCAAATTTCTAGTTGTCAATAAAGGAAAAGGAATCCGGCAGGGAGAATTCTCCCTGCCGGATTTTTCTGATCTCGGTCAGAATTATTCAAACTGCGGGGGTTTGACATCGGCATTCTTTTCAAGTTCAACAGTCGGTTCCATCTCTTCGCCCGGACGAAGCAGACGGCCTACCACTACAAGCCGCTGATCTTCACGATTTCCATAAATATACGTGCAGGTGGAAAGCGTAATGATCTTGTCGGAAGAATTAACATCCACATCAAAATCAAATTGAGAACGGTCTTTTAATTCCCCAACCAGCTTCATAAATTCGTTGCCTTTCATGTTGGGATGGATGTAGGCAAGATTTGTGTCAGTGTACATAACAGAAAAGACTTTGTAAACAAGATTATCTTCCGGTGTTGAAAAATAAATATAAGGATTGTTTTTGGCATACTCGGGATCCAAATATTTTTTTATCTGAGAAAATTTTGCACCGTTCGGGTCGTCATCCATACTGTGCCCGTAAATGATGGTGTTCTTTGAAATGGAATTGCGGTCACCAAAGGCACATTCGAAATCCGCATAGTAGCATCCGTACCAATTATAACCCTTTGTAATATCGCTGCGCAGATAAACGTCATTATCGGCACCCTGCAAAACTTCATTGTCGATATCCGAGTTATTAAGTTTAAGCCATCCAACGACATCATTGTTTTGGTTATAAGCCGTGTTGATCTTATCCAAAACTTCAGCACTGGGCGGCTCTGGTTTCGCGATTGCGTTCAGGTCAACATCAGGTAAAGGATTGACAAATGCTGGAACTTCACTTGAAGAGGACGCTTGGGAAGAAGATCCTTCCGGTGCAGCACTGTTATCGCCGCAGGCGGCAAATGACACCATCATAATAAGCGTCATGATAAGTGCTGTGATACGCAAGGAAAGATGATTATGTTTCATATGCAGGCTCCTTTTAAATGTAAACTCTAAAATTATATCTACATCGCCCGGAGGGCATTGTATCCGTTTACAGCTATTCTGTTTTATAGT
>CALLQM010000208.1 GCA_938014855.1 uncultured Clostridia bacterium
TATATATAATAGATACGCGCCCGTAGCTCAGCTGGATAGAGCGTTGGACTCCGACTCCAAAGGTCGCAGATTCGAATTCTGTCGGGCGTACCAATAACCTGTATGGATATATTATCCATACAGGTTTTCTTTATTTAATGATAAAATAGAATCCGTCATACCCCCCACCATGATACAAAAATGATACAAGTTCGATCTATACTATTTGCTGAGGTGTCAACAAATGATAAAAGTATTAATTGTAGAAGATGAAAAGTCTATTTCTGATTTAATTAAGATGAGCCTTAGCGACGAAGGATATGACTGTTCTTGTGTTTATGATGGAGAACAGGCGGCAGATATCATTGAGCAGGAGCGGTTTGATTTAATTCTGCTGGATATCATGCTTCCAAAAGTAAATGGATATGAACTGATGGATTATATGAATGTATACGACATCCCGGTTATTTTTCTAACGGCTAAGTCAAACGTCAATGATAAAGTAAAAGGATTGAAACTCGGCGCGCAGGACTACATGACCAAGCCCTTTGAGATTAAGGAACTGCTTGCCCGTGTGGAAACCGTTTTAAGAAGGTATGATAAAACCGTTTCGGATTTCACCATTGATGATATCCACATCGATGTGGATTCCAGAGTTGTTACAAAAGCCGGACAGACGGTAAGCCTTACAACGAAAGAATTTGATATAATGGTGCTTTTATTAAGGAATAAAAACAAAGCGCTTCATCGCAGTCAGATTTATTTTCAAGTTTGGGGCGAGGACTATACCGGAGACAGCAGGACAATTGACCTGCATATTCAGCGCATGCGTAAAAAATTGGGATTGGAAAATAGAATCGTGTCAATTTATAAAGTCGGGTATCGGCTGGAGGTGTAGTGCTTGAAGTTTTTTTGGAAGATCTTCTTCAGTACCATGTTTGTCAGCGTGTTCTTTTTCGCTTTAGGCAGCTACTATTTAATTCATAGCAGTTTTCAGGCGGCTTTGGGACAAGAAATCAAAGCAGCCTATGAAATCAACGACATCGTATATTATTCTCTGCAAAATGAATTCCGGGATATTCCCAGTACCTATTTAAATACACAAACCATTCGCCAGCAAATTCAAAAGACCGCACGCTCAATCAGCATTAACAATATGAATAATAAGATTGATTTTAATGTGTTTGACGCTGATCGTAATGTACTGTATTCTTCTATTCCCATTCATTTTGAAGAAGATATCTTATTTGACTTATTTTTTAATGAAAAAGCGCACAGTCTTGAGAAACAAAAAGACAAGATCTATATTCGCGTTGTGCGGCCGGCTGAGTTTTTAAAAACGTCCTGCTACATTGAAACCATTCGAGATGTAAGCACTGTTTTTGCCAATCAACGGTTTCAGTATGAGATCTTTGCAAAAATCGTCATTACTTTAATCGGTATCGGCAGTGTTTTGATCGCGGTCATTTCAAAACTGTTAATGAAACCGATTCGCCGCTTAACCGTTGCATCAAAAAAGATTGCCGCCGGAAACTTTCAAAAAAAGCTGGCGGTTGTCGGATCGGATGAAATTGCGGTTCTTTCTAAGCAGTTCAATCTCATGTCCGATAAACTCCAGCAAAAAATTGATGCACTCAAAGAAGAGGCGGAAAAGCAGGAGCTGTTTGTTGCAGCATTTTCGCACGAACTGAAAACGCCCCTAACCGCAATCATCGGTTTCTCCGATCGACTGCGCACAAAACTAAAAGACGATGAACAGCTTTCTATATGTGCGGATTATATTTTTACGGAGGGCAAACGTTTAGAGGCTCTTTCCATGCGCCTTTTGGAAATGGTGGTTCTGCAAAAACAAAAACTGCAATGCCAGCAGGTTTCAGCCGGTGCATTTTTTGAACACATCGCTTCCCTGATGCATCCGAATTTACAGGAGCGCGGGATTCAGCTGACTATGTATATCGAGCCGGCGGTTCTATCGATTGAGCCGGTGCTCATGGAAACGGTTTGCATAAATTTGATTGATAACGCGCGTAAATCCATCGAATCAGACGGTAAAATCGCAGTCATTGGAAAAAACGTGCCGGAGGGCTACGTTTTTTCCGTTGAGGACAACGGCAAGGGCATGGCAGAAGAAGAACTGAAAAAAATTACGCAGGCGTTTTATATGGTGGACAAGTCCCGTTCCCGCAAAGAAGGAGGAGCTGGTTTAGGGCTGGCAATTTGTGATGAAATTTTAAAGCTGCACGGTGCCGCCATTCAGTTTTCCAGTACTATAGGGGTTGGAACATGTGTGACCGTTTTGCTGAAAGGAAGCCAACAGCATGAAGAAACTTAAACATTTAGGAATCATCGGCTCTTTGCTGCTGCTTTTGCTGACTCTTGCGGCGTCTCCCATCCTGCTTACCAGTGTGCAGAATCAAAAGCTGATGCAACAAGTGTATACCGCTCCCCTGCCGCAGGAACCGCCGATTACAGAAAACAGCCTGACCTTTCCTGAAAAAATAAAGATTATGCAAACAGCTCTAAAAGGAAACGGCACCGTCGTTCAGCAAAAAATAACGCTTGATGATACCTTATTAAATGAACTTGCGGGGAATGTCAAAAAACAACTGCATGCTCTCGAACAGCTCAACGTAATCCCGCCGCTTGAATTGACGCAGGATTATTATATTGAAAATTTCTCTAAAATGATCTTTTTAGATGCAGACAGTCCTCAGAAGATTGTAAATGTTCAGGAATTTACGTTA
>CALLQM010000209.1 GCA_938014855.1 uncultured Clostridia bacterium
GGACAAGAGCCTTGGCTGTACGCAAAAGGGCGGTACAAGCATGGTTATGGATGTGCTGCGGTATGGCGATTCGGTCGAGTCCCGCGGTCTCAACCTGTTGCAGGCGCCGGGCAATGACCTCGTAGCCGCGACCGCTTTGGCGGTTTCCGGCGCACAAATCGTGCTGTTTACAACCGGACGCGGAACGCCGTTTGGCTGTCCGGTTCCTACGGTCAAAATCTCCAGCAATACGCCGCTGTTTGAGAAAAAACGCGGCTGGATCGACTTTAATGCCGGTCAGTTCGTGGAGGGCGTACCGATGGAACAGCTTTCCGAAGAATTCTATGATTATATCCTGTCGGTCGCTTCTGGCAAACAAACCACAGGCGAACAACACGGCATTCGGGATCTTGCCATCTTTAAAGACGGCGTGACCCTGTAAGATACGCAAAAAAACAGGCTCGGTGAATTTCACCGAGCCTGTTTTTGTTGTTGCATTAAGTGGACTCTGTTCTTGGCGGCTGTTTGGGTTCTCTGAGCCGACTGCGCACTGCCCGTCCAAGCAGATTATAAAAGATCGCAAATATCGGAGTTCCCAGCACCATACCCGCAATGCCGAACAATCCGCCGCCGATGGTAACGGCAAAAATGACCCAGAGCGGCGGCAGTCCAACCGAATCGCCGATGATTTTCGGCGCGATAATGTTGCCGTCCACCTGCTGAACCACAAGCACAAACACGATGTAAAGCAGTGCTTTGACCGGGCTGATGATTAACAGCAGGAGCACGCCCGGAACGGCACCGATGAACGGTCCGAAAAATGGGATGACGTTGGTAATGCCCATCACCACGCCGATCAGCATGGCGTACGGGAACTGAAACAGCGACAGCCCCACTACGCTCACGATGCCAACAAACAGCGCATCTAAAAGCTGTCCGGACACATAGTTTGTGAATGTGCGGGAGGCGATTGCCGCCCCTTCCCGCACCCGCCCCGCCGCTTTTGCAGGCAGGAATGCGCGAACGATGCGTCCCATTTGGGAAAACAAGGTCTCTTTATTCAGCAGTAGATAGACCGAAACGATCAACCCGACCACGACATTCAGCAGTCCGCCGCCAAGTGAAAACAGCATTCCTGCGACCTGCGGAACGGATTTGAGCATGTTAAGCAAAAGATCTGGAAACGACTCCATCTTCTGCCAAAACCAAGTATAGATATTGTCCAAAATCACGGGGTCTAGATTCAGCCCGGAAATTAATTTTTCTGCTTCATTTTGCAGAGTATTCACATATCCGGGAACATTGCCGGATAAGGTGGACAAGCTGGAAACCAGCTGAGGAATTACAACGGTTAGCAAAAGGCTGATAATCAAAATCAGCAAAAGGTAGGAGCACAGCACAGAAAGCGGACGCACCCATTTTCGCATGGATGGTTTTTTGTGGTGTGCAAGTCCTGCAAAGACGTGCGTTTCAAACGCACGCAGTGCAAAGTTCAAAATAAACGCCAATACGACACCGATGAAAAACGGCGTCAGCAGTTTGAGTCCCGACTGCACCGTATTTCCGATGCGCTCAAGGTTATTGAGCCCCAAATACAGCACAACGGTGAACGCCGCAACATAGCAATATCCCAGAATTCGTTCTTTTTTCAATCAGATGACTTCCTTTCCTGCCCGGCCAGCGCTTCTTTGCGGCCCAGCGTACCTTCCGCAATCATGACCCCAAGCAGAATCAGTACACCGCCTGCCAGCATCAGGAGCGAGACCTGTTCGTGCAGGAAAATGACAGAAAATATCATGGTGACCAGCGGGTTAAGGTAAACAAAATTGTTTGCCCGCACTGCGCCCAGATGTGCGACCACCTGATACCACAGCACATAAAACAGAGATGATGCGATCAATCCCCAAAAGAGGAGTGAACCCCACACCCACGGCTGAAAAAGCACGTCGGATGCGGGAAACTGCCGATCCAGCAAGAGAAACGGCGTCATAGTAACAATCGAATAGAAAAACATTTTTCTCGTTAGATAAACGGGTTTATAAGGGCTTTTGATTTTACGCAGGGTGATGCAGTAAAACGCCCAAAGAAAAGCCGCCAAAACGGCCAGCAGGTCGCCCTTTGGCGATACCTTGAGCACAAACTGCCCGTTGAACACGACTAGAAAGCTTCCCGCCATCGCGGAAACAAACCCATATAATTGGCGGCGCTCCAATTTTTCGTCCGGCGTCAAACTGTTCGCAATCACCGAAGTCAAAATAGGCGCGGCGGATATCAGCAGGCTTACGTTGGAAGCCTGCGTGAGCGAAAGCGCCGTATTTTCCGCCATGAAATAAAATGTACTGCC
The DNA here is from genome assembly GCA_938014855.1 of uncultured Clostridia bacterium. Classification (GTDB taxonomy): domain Bacteria; phylum Bacillota; class Clostridia; order Oscillospirales; family Ruminococcaceae; genus Anaerotruncus. The sequence goes on from CALLQM010000209.1 coordinate 2,324, forward strand.
GGTCAGCGATGCCAACACATAAAGCAGTTCCGCTTTTGCCCCCTCGGGGCGGTGTACGCGCGGATAGATGATCCAAAGCGCCGCATAAGCAATCAGATAGCGCGCAAACATGATCTGAATAGGCGTTAAAATCTGTAATAAAAATTTTGTGAATACAAAAGTTGAGCCCCAAATCGTAACGACAAGGAGCGCAAGAGCAATATAAACGCGATTTTTTTTCATTCCGGTTTCAATCCGTCCTTTAGATGTCAGCTTTGCTGAGATGTGTCAAAATTATCCCAAAATCCTTTTCCGTTGGTTACTTCTGAGACTTGAAAAAACAGAATCAAACCAAACAGCACCACAACCGCCGCTATAATGAGCGCGGCGGCTCGTTTTTTCCAATTTCCCCCACCATTCTTCGGCATTTTACGAAGCATCTTTCCCATTCGGGAACTCCCCCTTATGATTTATGACGACGGTCTGCGAAAAAAATCCGCCAAATCATACAACTAAATGAGAACAGTGCGATGGTTTGGAAAACAGGGGCGTATTTTTTACGATTCTTTACAGCATTCATGCCGAACAGAGCACCGATTGAAAATAGATACATTTTAAAGACAGTTACATCAAAAACAGTGAATTTTTTTAACTTGGACATTCCCCAATCCACCAAGTCTAACAAAGCATTCATAAACGTCCCTCCTTATGGCATAAATGGGTGTAATCTTCCTAATTTTAGTGTACCATAATCAAAGCTGTTTTAAAAGGGCTAATCGTTGCCAGTGTGTAAATTATTGGGTATAATGGGAACAGAGCAAAAAGGGAGGAATGGTGACATGAAATTGGAAAAAACAGAGTTCCATATTGGGATGCGAAATTTAAAAACCGCGCTTGCCATTTTAGTATGCCTCTTGATCTACCAGGTTATCCCGGGTTCGGCATCTTACGCATGCATCACCGCTTTGATCGTGATGCAGTCCACATTGGAAGAATCCATTCAGCAGGCTCGCAACCGTGTCTTAGGCATCGTTATCGGCGGAATTGTGGGCGCAGTGTTTTCCTATTTCGTTGGGATGATCGGGTTTTCTATTTTGCAGATTCTTGTTATATCGGTCGGCGTTACGCTGCTGATTCTGCTGTGCAATCTAATCGGCAAACGAGGCGCAATCGTGATGGGCTGTGTCACCTATTTGGTCATCATGCTTCCCGAAGTTCACCAAAATCCGTGGCTGTATTCCCTGCTTTGTGTGATTCATAATATGATAGGCATAACGGTTGCCGTTTTGGTAAATCTCGCAATCCGCCCGCCGAAAAAACAAGAACCGCAACCCCAAATCGAAACGGATGTACAGCCGGAGCATGAATCAAGCCCAAACGATACAGTGGAAATGGGTGAAACAGATGCTGAAAATACGGGATCTGAGAGAAGATCATGATCTGACGCAAAAGCAGATTGCAGATTATTTAATGTGCGACCAATCGCTTTATTCCAAATATGAACGGGAGGAACGCCCGATTCCGTTAGCGGCTCTAATAAAACTGGCAGACTTCTATAAAACCAGCATCGATTATCTTGCCGGACGGACAAATCAGCAAAAACCGTATCCATAAGAAAAGCCGCCCTTGGTACCATGGTACCAAGGGCGGTTCATTTTATAACAGCGGAATATCTTTTATGCAGGATTCAATTTGCTGTTTGTCCGGCATGGCTGGAATGGCGCCTTTAGAGGTGGTGGTCAAACTGCCCGCTGCGTTGGCGAACGCGACAATTGATTCCCAGTCCGATTGCTCCAATGTTTGAAGCTGTGCCAAGCTTTTTCCGGAAAGACACCAAAGCAGTGCTCCAAGAAACGCATCGCCTGCGCCGGTGGTATCCACCGTTTTCACATCATAGGTGCGCAGAATGCCGTGGTAGGATGGCGTATAATAAAACGCACCTTTCGCGCCGAGCGTGATGAGGACGACGCTTGCGCCGCTTTGCACGAGCTTTTGTGCACCCGCCTGCAAGTCATGCTCGCCGGTCAGCAGTGTTAACTCTTCTTCCGAAACTTTGAGAATATCTGCATATACAAGCGCGTCGCTCATTTCCTTTACCGCGCGCGCCTTATCTTTCCACAACAGCGGACGGTAGTTGGGGTCATAGCTGATGATGGCTCCCGCCTGTTTTGCGAGTTTTACCGCCTCTAACGTTGCGCTTCGGCACGGTTCATCCGTGAGCGAAACACTTCCAAAGTGAAAGATTTTGCAGGATTTCAAAAGGTCATGCGGCAGTTCTTCCCTTGTCAGCATGACATCAGCGCCGGGTTTGCGGTAAAAACTGAAACTGCGGTCGCCGTTTTCGTCCAGCTGTACAAACGCAAGCGTTGTGGGAATTTCGTTATCTGTGCGCACTTCGCTCACGTCAATGCCGGCGCTTTTCATCGTGTCGGTTAAAAAGCGGCCAAACGCGTCGTCGCCGACCTTCCCGATAAAGGCGGTTTGACCGCCGAGTTTGGCGTACATGGCCAATACATTGGCAGGTGCACCGCCGGGGTTGCGGCTGAATAGCTGCATGCCCAGTTCATTTGTACCTGCGGGTGTAAAATCGATCAAACTTTCACCGATAGCTGCTACATCATACATGGCCGTCTCCTTTAAGCATCTGGCTGAATTCCGCTTTCGCGTTATTTTTTATTAGGTTTTGTGCGAATCCAAAAAATCATACAGCCAAACCCAACGATTTAGCTGTATGATTGCTTATGAATGGATGATTAGAATTTTTCGCGCTCCACATAAGAGGTATGCAGAATTTTATGAGCCAAATGACTTCCGAACTCACCGAAGAAATCTTTATAGATTTTTTGCAGAGCCGGGTTTTCGTGGCTCTTGCGAATCGCATTATTTTTGTCGAGGTCATACAGTGCTTTTGCACGCAGACTCTTAAGATCGACAAAGTTACGAACGCTTGCAGGCTGAACAGGCTGTCCGCCGCCGTTGACACAGCCGCCCGGGCATCCCATGATCTCGATGAAGTGATAATTTGCTTCACCCGATTTTACCTTTTCAAGCACTTTTTTGGCGTTCGCAAGACCGGATGCAACCGCAACGTTGACCGTCAAATCGCCAATCTGATACGTTGCTTCCTTGACGCCTTCGATTCCGCGGACTTCTTTAAAGTCCACCGTTTCAAGCGGTTTTCCGCCGACCCATTCTGCGGCGGTACGCAGTGCAGCTTCCATTACGCCGCCCGTTGCGCCGAAGATGACAGCCGCGCCGGTGGAGATCCCCAGCGGATCATCAAATTTTTCGTCGGGCAGTTGATCGAACATGATGCCCGCACGTTTAATCATGCGTGCCAGCTCGCGTGTGGTGAGCGATATATCGACGTCCGGAACACCGGCGGCCTGTTCGTCGTCACGTTTGACTTCGAATTTCTTGGCCGTGCAGGGCATGATTCCGACAACAAAGATGTCTTTCGGATCCCATCCCATTTTTTCAGCATACCATGTTTTCGCGGTTGCACCGAACATCTGCTGCGGGGATTTGCAGGTGGAAAGATTCGGGATCATTTCCGGATAATAATGTTCGCAGTATTTAACCCAGCCGGGTGAGCAGGAAGTAATCATGGGCAGAGTGCCGCCGTTTTTGACGCGCTCTACAAATTCGTTCGCTTCCTCGACGATGGTCATGTCAGCCGCAAGGTCAGTATCAAATACCTTTTCAAAGCCGAGTCTGCGCAGAGCGGCAACCATTTTGCCTTCCACGTTTGTGCCCACCGGATAACCGAATGATTCACCCAATGTTGCGCGGATGGATGGTGCGGTCTCGACAATGACATGTTTCTTCGGATCGTTCAGTGCATCCCAAACGTCCTGTGTCTGGTCTTTTTCGGCGATTGCGCCGGTCGGACAGACAACAATGCACTGACCGCAGGAAACGCAGGCCACTTCGTCCAGATTCTGCTCGAACGCACAGCCGATGTGGGTGTTGAATCCACGATCATTCGGTCCGATTACGCCGATGCCCTGCCATTTGGAGCAGGCAGCAACACAGCGGCGGCAAAGGATGCACTTGTTGTCGTCGCGGAACATATGCACAGCCGAATCATCCACCGGATAGGTTGGATTGGTGCCCTCATATTTATTTTCATCGTCCACTTTGAAGTCATGGCAGAGTTTTTGCAGTTCGCAGTTGTCGGAGCGGACGCAGGAAAGGCATTCCTTTTTGTGGGTGGAGAGGATGAGCTCCAGCGAAACTTTTCTCGCATTGAACACACGAGGAGAGTTTGTAATAACTTCCATGCCCTCCGCAACGGGATATACACAAGAAGCAACAAGGCTTCTTGCACCCTTTACTTCTACAACGCAGATACGGCATGCGCCGATTTCGTTGATTTCTTTTAAATAACAAAGAGTAGGAATATTGATTCCGGCAGTTCTTGCGGCTTCCAGAATGGTACTATTCTTCGGCACGGACAAGGGCATACCGTCGATTTTGATATTTACCATTTCCATGTTTGGTACACTCCTTTCTTATTTTCTCACAATCGCGCCGAACTTACATTTTTCCATGCAAGCGCCGCACTTGATACATTTCGTTTGGTCGATAACATGCGGTTTTTTCACCGTACCGGAAATTGCTCCAACCGGGCAGGTGCGTGCACACAGGGTGCATCCCTTACATTTATCTTCAAGAATCGTGTAGTTGAGCAGATGTTTGCACACGCCTGCCGGACAGCGTTTATCCACAACATGCGCGATATATTCGTCGCGGAAATAATGCAGTGTGGAGAGAACCGGGTTCGGGGCAGTTTGTCCCAGACCGCACAAAGCGTTGTCCTTGATATAATAACAAAGTTCCTCCATTTTATCCAAATCTTCCAAAGTTCCCTCGCCGCGGGTGATTTTATCAAGCATCTCATACAGGCGCTTGGTTCCGACACGGCAGGGCGTACATTTTCCGCAGCTTTCATCAACGGTGAATTCGAGGAAGAATTTCGCGATGTCAACCATGCAGTTGTCCTCGTCCATGACGATCATACCGCCCGAGCCCATCATCGAGCCGATGGCGATCAGGTTGTCATAGTCGATTTCGGTATCGATATGGGAAGCAGGGATACAGCCGCCGGAAGGTCCGCCGGTCTGAGCCGCTTTGAATTTTTTGCCGTTGGGGATGCCGCCGCCGATTTCTTCGATGATCTCGCGCAGAGTGGTTCCCATCGGAACTTCCACCAGTCCGGTGTTATGAATCTTGCCGCCGAGCGCGAATACTTTGGTTCCCTTGGATTTTTCGGTTCCCATGGAAGCAAACCATTCCGCTCCCTTGAGGATAATCTGAGGGACATTGGCATACGTTTCGACGTTATTGAGGATGGAAGGACGTCCAAACAATCCTTTGACCGCCGGGAACGGAGGACGCGGACGCGGTTCACCGCGGTGTCCTTCAATCGAGGTCATAAGCGCGGTTTCTTCACCGCAGACGAATGCACCTGCACCGAGGCGCAGTTCTATATCGAAATCAAAGCCGGAGCCAAGAATATTTTTGCCCAGCAATCCCAGCTCACGAGCCTGAGAAATTGCAATTTTAAGACGCTTAACAGCGATTGGATATTCCGCACGAACATATATGTAGCCTTGATCTGCGCCGATTGTATAACCGGCAATTGCCATGGCTTCCAAAATAGCATGCGGGTCTCCTTCGAGAACAGAACGGTCCATAAATGCGCCCGGGTCACCCTCGTCCGCATTACAACAGACATATTTTTGTCCGGCAGGCTGTGCTTTTGCAAACGACCATTTTCTGCCTGTCGGGAATCCTGCGCCGCCGCGGCCGCGCAGACCGGAACGATTCAGCGTATCAATTACGTCATCCGGCGTCATTTCGGTGAGCACTTTGCCCAAAGCCTGATAACCGTCATAAGCGATGTATTCATTGATGTCTTCCGGATCGATGACACCACAGTTGCGCAGTGCAACACGTTTCTGCTTTTTATAAAAAGCGGTGTTGTCCAGCGATTTAATTGTATTTTCTTCTACCGTTTCCGAATAAAGCAGACGTTTGACGATACGGCCTTTGAGCAGGTGTTCGTCAACGATCTCCTTGACGTCCTCGGGATTTACGCGGGAATAAAACGCACCTTCCGGATAGACAATAACAACCGGGCCGAGCGCACATAGGCCGAAACATCCGGTTTTGATGACCTTAACTTCGTTTGTCAGCCCTGTCGCTTCAATCTCATCTTCAAAAGCCCGGATGATTTTCTGGGAACCGGAAGATGTACAGCCTGTACCTCCACAGACCAGCACATGGGAACGATACA